>JAIHTM010000134.1 GCA_022713905.1 Collinsella sp. | reverse complement strand
GGCACTTGGGGACGTTCCTTTTGGGCCGGCCGTTGGGGACAGCCCTTGACGATTCAGCTGTGGACAGCCGCCTTACAGCTCCAGCGCCTCGGCGACTTCGGCAGCGCAGGCCAGGGCGTCGGCCATGGCGCTCACTACGAGCGAGCTGCCGTTGCGGGCGTCGCCGGCCACATACACCGGCGCGGCATCTGCGGCGACGCCGTCGACACGCGCCGCAAGATGCGAGCCCTCGGCGACCATCACAGGCAGCGGGCGGCCCGCCGTGGCAACAGGTACGCCGACAGCTTCGAACACGCTGCGCTCCGGACCCGTAAAGCCACAGGCGATGAGCACCAGCTGGGCCGGCACCTCGTGCTCGGAGCCCGCGATGCGTTCGGGCTTGCCGGCCGACCAATCCAGATCGACCACGCGCAGGCCCGCTGCCGCGCCCTTCTTGTCCAGCAGCACCTCGAGCGTATCCACGCCCCAGGCACGCATCTCGCCGCCCATGGCAGCGATAGCCTCCTGCTGACCGTAGTCGGTCTTCTTAACGTTGGGCCACTGCGGCCAAGGGTTGCTCGCCGCACGCTTATCGGGCGCGGCCGGCAAGAACTCAAACTGGCGCACACTGCGCGCACCCTGGCGCACCGCGGCGCCCACGCAGTCGTTGCCGGTATCGCCGCCGCCAATGACCACAACGTCCAGGCCACGCGCGTTCACCGCGGGCTCACCACCATCGAGCACCGAGACGGTCGAAGCCGTCAGGTAGTCCACGGCATACACCACGCCCGGGGCATCCACATTCGTAGCCGAAAGACCGCGGGGTGCACGAGCGCCGGCAGCCACCAAAACGGCGTCAAAGCCATTGAGCTTGGCCGCTACCGCAGGGTTCGTAACGTCAGCGCCCAGCTCAAAGACAATACCCAGCTCGCGCATGAGCGCCACGCGGCGCTCGACCACAGACTTCTCGAGCTTCATGTTGGGAATGCCGTACATGAGCAGGCCGCCCGGACGGTCGTCACGCTCAAACACCGTCACGCGGGCGCCGCGACGCGCGAGCTCCCATGCTGCCACCAGACCAGCAGGACCGGAGCCCACCACGGCGACCGTGGGTGCGCCCTCCCCCGCCGGCTCAAAGCGACGCGGACCGCCATTTGCCCACTCATGGTCGCTGATCGCACGCTCGTTGTCATGAATCGTCGTGGGCTGGCCGTCGACCGAACCCAGGTTGCACGCGGCCTCGCACAGCGCCGGGCACACGCGGCTCGTAAACTCGGGCATGGGCGAGGTGAGCGACAGGCGCTCGGCAGCCTCGTCCCAGCGGCCGCGGTACACCAGCTCATTCCACTCGGGAATCAGGTTGTGCAGCGGGCAGCCACTCGGGCGTGCCTTGCCAAAGCTCGCGCCCATCTGGCAAAACGCCACACCGCACATCATGCAGCGGCTCGCCTGGGCGCGACGTGCGTCGTCATCGAGCTCCACGTACAGCGGATCAAAATCATGGCTGCGCTCCTCCACGGGGCGAAGCTCGTGGGTCACGCGATCGATATCAAGAAAAGCACCGGGCTTACCCATGGCACTTACGCCTCCTTCTTGGTCGAAGCAACAAAGCTGGCAGCCACGGGCGCAGTGCTCGCAGCACCGCCCGCGACATCGAAGCGAGCGACATCCGCGGCGCTTGCGCGACCGGTCACGATGTCAAACGCCAACTCCTCAGCCTGCGCATGCGTCTTGCCCACGGCCTCGGCCGCAGCGACAATCGCCAGCACGCGCTCGTACTCGGTCGGAATGACCTTCACAAAGTGCTTACCCATCGTCTCAAAGCTGTAGAGCAGCTTAATGCCGCGCGGGCTCTGCGTCGCGTCCACGTGCTCCTGGATGAGCTCGCGAATCTGCGCCAACTCGCCGGCCGTCGGGGCCTTGAGCTCAACGCTCTCGTGGTTCACACGGGCATCGAGCGTGCCGTACTGGTCAAAGACATAGGCCACGCCACCCGTCATGCCGGCGGCGAAGTTCTGCCCGACCTCGCCCAGGATGAGCGCCAGGCCGCCCGTCATGTACTCGCAGCCATGGTTGCCGCAGCCCTCGACCACCACGGTGGCACCGGAATTGCGTACGCCAAAGCGCTGGCCGGCCAGACCGTTAATGAAGCCACGGCCGCTCGTGGCGCCAAAGAACGCAACGTTGCCCACGATGATGTTCTCGTCGAACTTGTAGGTCGCATGCGGGTTGGGGCGCACCGACACCTCGCCGCCCGAAAGGCCCTTGCCAAAGTAGTCGTTGGCGTCACCGCACACGTTGAGCGTAATGCCGCGCGGCAGGAACGCGCCAAAACTCTGACCGGCCGAACCGTCGCAATCGATGGTAATGGAGCCGGCGGGCAGGCCCTCGGGATGCGCCTTGGTCACCGCGTTGCCCAGGATAGTGCCCACGCAGCGGTTGACGTTGGCGATATCGGCGCGGAAGCGAATCGGACGCAGGTGCGCACGGGCATCGGCCGTATAGGGCACAAACAACGTGGAGTCGAGCGTCTTGTCGAGCTCGCTGTCCGCGGCCATCTGCGGCAGGAAGTGGCGGCCGTCGGCACCCGGAATATGGGCACCGAACTCGCAGGTCGCGCTCGCCAGCACGGGCGACAGATCGAGCAGATTGGCCTTGCGGTTGCCCGGGACCTCGATCTGGCGCAAGCACTCGGGATGGCCGACCATCTCGTCGACGGTGCGGAAGCCCAGGCTCGCCATGACCTCGCGCAGCTGCTCGGCAACGAAGAGCATAAAGCGCTCAACATGCTCGGGCTTACCGCGGAAGCCACGGCGCAGGCGGCAGTTTTGCGTGGCGATGCCGGCCGGGCAGGTATCCTGCTGGCAGTCGCGCTGCATGAGGCAGCCCATGGAGATGAGCGGCATGGTCGCAAAGCCAAACTCCTCGGCGCCCAGCAAGCAGGCGACGGCAAGCTCATGGACGGCACCGATGTTGCCGTCGGCCTCGAGCACCACGCGGGAGCGCAGGCCGTTTTGCAGCAGCGTCTGCTGGGCCTCGGCGAGGCCCAGCTCCAGCGGCAGACCCGCATGCCAGATAGAGTCGCGCGCCGCGGCACCCGAGCCGCCATTGTGTCCGCTGATCAAGATCTTGTCGGCGGCGCCCTTGGCCACACCGGTGGCGATGGTGCCGACGCCGGCCTCGCTGACCAGCTTGACCGACACGCGCGCACCGGGATTGGCGTTCTTAAGATCGAAGATAAGCTCCGCCAGGTCCTCGATGGAGTAGATGTCGTGGTGCGGCGGAGGCGAAATCAGGCCGATGCCGGGCGTGGACTGACGGACCTCGGCGATCCAGGGGTAGACCTTCTTGCCGGGCAGGTGGCCGCCCTCGCCGGGCTTGGCGCCCTGGGCCA
Organism: Collinsella sp.; assembly: GCA_022713905.1. Lineage (GTDB taxonomy): Bacteria > Actinomycetota > Coriobacteriia > Coriobacteriales > Coriobacteriaceae > Collinsella. The sequence continues at coordinate 3,625 of JAIHTM010000134.1, read as the reverse complement.
TCTTAATCTGAATCTCGAAGGCGCTGCACAGATAGCGGCTCGTCACGCCAAAGCGCGCACTTGCCACCTGCTTGATCGCGGAGTTCTTGGAGTCGCCGTTGGCCAGCGGGGTCTCGCGACGCGGATCCTCGCCGCCCTCGCCCGAGTTGGAACGGCCATGCAGGCGGTTCATGGCGATGGCCATGCACTCGTGCGCCTCCTTGCTGATGGAGCCATACGACATGGCGCCGGTGTTAAAGCGGCGGACGATGTTGAGCGCGGGCTCCACCTCGTCGAGCGAAACCGGCGTGCGGCCGCTGCCGTCAAAGTCGAGCAGGTCGCGCAGGCGCACGGCACGACCGGTGCGGTGCAGGCGGGCACTGTACTCCTTAAAGGTGTCGTAGCTGTCCTCGCGGCAGGCGGTCTGCAGCAGGTAGACGGTCTGAGGGTCGATCAGGTGATCCTCGCCACCGAGCGGGCGCCACTTGGTCAGGCCCAGTGTGGGCAGCTGATCGGGAGCCGGGCTCCTAAGGATGGCGAGCGCGGCGTCATAGCGCTCATTCTGCTCGCGCTCGACGTCCTCGACGCCCATACCGCCCACACGGCTCACCGTGCCGGCGAAGTACGCGTTGACGAACTCCGGCGTAAAGCCCACGGCCTCGAAGATCTGCGCCGAATGGTAGCTCTGCACCGTAGAGATGCCCATCTTGGACATGATGGAGACGATGCCGGCGGTCGCAGCCTTGTTGTAGTTGGCGATACCCTGCTCGGCCGTCACGTCCAAATCGCCGCATGCCGCCAGATCGCGGATGCACGCATGTGCGTTGTACGGATAGATGCCGCTCGCGGAGTAGCCCACCAGTGCCGCAAAGTCATGCGGGGACACGGCGTCGCCGCACTCCACCACGATATCGGCAAAGGTACGCACGCCGGCGCGGATCAGGTGATTGTGCACGCAGCCCACGGCGAGCAGCGACGGCACGGGCACCTCGCCCGCAGCGGCACGATCGCTCAACACCACGATGTTCACGCCGTCGCGGACCGCAGCCTCAACGTCCTCGGCAAGCTGCTTGAGCGCAGCCTGCAGCGCGCCCTCGCCGGCATCGCGGCGGTAGACGGCACGGAAGCGACGAGTCTTAAAGCCCACGCGGTCGATGGCGCAGATACGCTCGAACTCCTCCTCGTTGAGCAACGGGCGCTCCAGGCGCACCAGCTGGCAGGCCGTACGGGAGTCCTCGAGCAGGTTGCCGTGGTTGCCCAGGTAGAGCGTGGTCGAAGTCACCATGTGCTCGCGCAGGGCATCGATGGGCGGATTCGTGACCTGGGCGAACAGCTGATAGAAGTAGTCAAAGAACGAACGCGTCTTCTTGGACAGGCAGGCCAGCGGCGCATCGATGCCCATCGAGGCGAGCGGGGCCTTGCCCTGCTGGGCCATGGGACGCACGACCTCGTCGACGTCATCCCAGTGGTAGCCGAGCTTGGCCATACGCACGGCGGCGGGCACCTCGGCGTCCTCGGCGGGCGTTGCCGCAACGGGCTCATCAAGCGCGGCAACGGTCAGCGTCTCCTCGGCAATCCAATCACGGTAGGGCTTTTCCTTGGCATAGCGGGCGCGCAGCTCGTCGTTGTAGATCACGCGGCCGCGGGCAAAGTCAACCTCGAGCATCTGGCCCGGCCCCAGACAGCCGCTCGTCAGGATGTTCTCGGGGCTCACCTCGATGGTGCCCACCTCGCTTGCCAGCATAAAGCGACCGTCGCGCGTCACATAGTAGCGGGCGGGACGCAGGCCGTTACGGTCGAGAGCAGCACCCAGGGTGCGGCCGTCGGTAAAGGCGATGGCGGCCGGGCCGTCCCACGGCTCCATGAGCATTGACTGGTAGGCGTCGTAGGCGTGGCGCTCCTCGCTCAGATTGTCGTTGTGGTCCCACGGCTCGGGCAGCAGCATGGACGCGGCACGTGTAAGCGGGCGACCGTTCATGACCAAAAACTCGAGCACGTTGTCCAGAATCGCGGAATCGGAGCCCTCACGGTTGATGATGGGCATCACGCGCTCAAGATCATGCTGCAGCACGGGGCTGTACAGGTTGGGCTCGCGGGCGCGGATCCAGTTGACGTTGCCCTTGAGAGTGTTGATCTCGCCGTTGTGGATGATAAAGCGGTTGGGGTGCGCGCGCTCCCAGCTGGGCGTGGTGTTGGTGGAGTAGCGCGAGTGGACGAGCGCCACGGCCGTCTTGACGGCGGCGTCGTTGAGGTCGATGAAGAAGCGACGCATCTGCGTGGCGACCAGCATGCCCTTGTACACGATAGTGCGCGAGCTCATGGAGCACACATAGAAGATCTTGTCGCGCAGGGCAAACTCGGCGTCGGCCTTCCTCTCGATGGTGCGGCGGCACACATACAGACGGCGCTCGAAGGCATCGCCCGCCGGCGTGTCGTCCGGACGGCCCAGGAAGGCCTGCAGGATAGTGGGCATGCAGGCGCGGGCCGTCTCGCCCAGATCGTGCGGGTCGACCGGCACCTCGCGCCAAAAGAGCAGCGGCACGCCGGCCTCGGCGCAGCCCTCCTCAAACACGCGGCGGGCATCCTCTACGCCCTTGTCGTCCTGCGGAAAGAACAGCATGGCCACGCCATAGTCGCCCTCTGCCGGCAGAATCTGGCCGCACTTTTGAGCCTCTTTATGGAAAAAGTGATGCGGAACCTGGAACAGGATGCCAGCGCCGTCGCCGGTGTTCTTCTCGAGTCCCGTGCCGCCGCGGTGCTCCAAGTTGACCAGAATGGACAGCGCATCGTCCAGGATCTGGTGATGGCGCTCGCCGTTGATATCGGCAAGCGCGCCGATGCCACATGCATCGTGGTCGAATTCGGGGCGATAAAGGCCCTGCTGCTGAGCGGAATCTGCCTGCATCGCGATCCTCCCCTAGATATTAGACAGTCAGTTGAATAGGCATACTAGGAGCATCGCCGGCCCGTTGTGTTTCCCGCCCGTTTCGAAACAATCGCGTAACGCACGCCCTACGAGTGGACACCGCCGACCTCAAGGACGACGACAAGGCCCCCAGGTTCGGCCTGCAAGCTCACCGCTTCAAACATCTCAATCTGTAACAGTAAGACCCAATTTCGACGACTAACTGTTACAGATTGAGATGTTTTCGAGAGACGGTTCCGAATGTCTCAATCTGTAACATGAAGGGCCGGTTTTTGCAGCTAACTGTTACAGATCGAGATATTCCATAGGACCATTTCTTCTTGTCTTGATCTGTAACACCTAGACCCAATTTCCATCCCTAGTTGTTACAGATCAAGACATTTCGGCAACTCCCTTTCACCATCCTATTCAAATACAATAATTTTGTTAGTCATGGTTAACTTTTGAGCCTAAAACGGGTATCCTTTGCGGCGTCAAACAAACGGCACGCAGGAGCTCACCATGCTCAACCATCTCAAACAACACTTTGGCTGCCGACGCACCGGTGGTCACGGAGGCCTAGACATTGCGCGGCACATCGGCCCCGGGCTGCTCGTGACCGTCGGCTTTATCGACCCGGGCAACTGGGCCTCCAATATGGCCGCGGGCTCGCAGTTTGGCTACGCGCTGCTGTGGATCGTCACACTGTCCACGATTATGCTCATTGTGCTGCAGCACAAT
>JAIHTM010000459.1 GCA_022713905.1 Collinsella sp. | reverse complement strand
CGGCACCGAGGTCGGCGTCACCGAGCCCACGCCCACGTTCTCCTCGCTGTTCGGCGAGCCGTTTATGCCGCTCGACCCCATGGTCTACGCCAAAATGCTCGGCGAGCGCATCGCCGACGGCCGCACGCGCGTCTACCTGGTCAACACCGGCTGGATCGGCGGCGGCTACGGCGTGGGGCATCGCATTGAGCTTGCCTACACGCGCTCCCTGGTCGCGCGCGCCCTCGACGGCACCATCGAGGACAGCGAGTTCGTGCACGATGACATCTTTAACGTCGACATTCCCACCACGTGCCACGGCGTGCCCGACGGCATCCTGGTGCCGCGTCAGTACTGGCAAAGCACCGCGCGCTACGACGAGGCCGCGCACAACCTGGCTGTGATGTTCGAGGAGAACTTTGAGAAGAAGTACTCGCACCTGCCCGATTCCGTAAAGGCCGTTGTGGTGGTTTTACTCGCGCGGATGACTCGGGTTACAATACGCCTGACATATTGCCCCCTTCTCCGGATGGGCGCAGCGTAAGCGCTCTTGTGGCGGCACCGTAGGACTTTGAAGGTGGCCGTCGTAAGGGCGCTTTTTGTTTAGGCGCCCTCGCTCGGGCGCGCACGATGAAGGGAGAGCGCATGAAGAGCTTTATTGCCGAGGATTCGTTTTGGGAGCTATTTCCGCAGGCGGCTATCGGTGTTGTGGTCGTAAAGGGCATGAAGCCCGCGGCTCAGATTCCTCAAGAGGACGTGGATGCGATTGCGGCGTTGCTCGACCGCGCCAATATCGACGCGGAGCGTCATCTGACCAGCGATACTATCAGCGAGAACGCACCGGTCAAGGCATGGCGCGAGGCTTATCGGCTGTTCAAGACCAAAAAGGGAGCGCGTTGTTCAATCGAGAATCTGCTCAAGCGCGTGCTCAAAGGCAAGCCGGTGGGCCACATTACGCCCGCGGTGGACATCTACAACATGGTTTCGCTGTCCTATGCGCTGCCTGTGGGCGGCGAGGACCTGCACGCTATCGAGGGCGACCTGCGCCTGACGGTCACCGATGGCGGGGATGCATTCCTGCCGCTTGGCGAGGAGGCGGATGACCCGACGCTTCCCGGTGAGCTCGCCTACATCGATGATGCGGGCGCCGTATGCCGCTGCTGGAACTGGCGCGACGGCGTTCGAACGGCCCTGTCCGACGATTCGGCCGATGCGTTCCTGGCAATTGAGTGCGTGGAGCCCGAGCGGATGGGGGATTGCCAGGCCGCGATCGATCGCTTAGCCGAGCTGCTCGAGCGCTATCTGGGAGCGACGGTTGTCGTTAAGACGCTTGTGACCCGCGACAATCCTTGCGTGGAGCTGTAGCGACGCCTAGAACCTATTGATGCCCCAAACCACCACAAAGGTGCCTGTCCCCTTTG
>JAIHTM010000133.1 GCA_022713905.1 Collinsella sp. | reverse complement strand
CTCATGGACTACCTGAACGAGACGAGGTTCGGTGGCTAGGAAGAAGGCCGCTGGCTCGTGCGAAAAGGCGATACGCGAGTACTTCGGCGGCGTCCTCGACGGCACGATAACCGCGTGCGCGAAGATGCAGCAGGTCGCGGCCATCGTCCTTCGAGACTTGGACAACGACGACCCGCTGTATCCATACCACTATCGCGAGGAATACGCGCAGAAACACGTGAGCTTCATCGAGCGCTTCTGCCGACTTCCATCTGGCAAGCTCGGCCAGCCGTTCGAGCTTGAGCTTTTTCAGCGAGCCATCCTATCCGTCGTTTTCGGCTTCGTGGACGTTGAGGGAAAACGGCAGTATCGCGAAGTGCTCTGGATTATGGGGCGCAAGAACGGCAAGACCGCGCTTGCTTCCGCCATAGAGCTTGACTTGCTTATCAACGACGATGAGGGTGCGCCCGAGGTCTACAACGTCGCCACGGCTCACGACCAGGCGGCGAAGGGCTTCAACAACGCCTGGCGCATGGTTCTCACGTCGCCCGCTCTTGGGCGGCACGTTCGCAAGCGCGTGAGTGACCTCTACTGCGACCTCAACATGGGTTCAATCAAGGCGCTTTCCGCCAACACGAACCATCTCGACGGCCTTGACATCTCAGGTGCCATCGTCGACGAGCTCGCGGCAATGAAGAACCGTGATCTGTACGACCTAACCATTCAGGGCACGTCCGCTCGCCGCCAACCGCTGGTTCTGGAAATCACGACCAACGGTTTCGTTCGGAACGGCATCTTCGACGCCCAATACGAATACGCCACCAAATGGCTCGACGGTAAGGCGACAGGCGAGAAGGCCGAGCACTTCATAGCGTTCATCTTCGAGCTTGATGAGCGCGATGAGTGGCAAGAGGAATCGGCGTGGATCAAGGCGAACCCTGGCCTTGGCACCATCAAAAGCCTTGAGGGCTTGCGCCAAAACGTCTCAAAGGCCAAAGACGACCCGACATTTCTGCCGACACTTCTGGTCAAGGACTTCAACCTCATCGAAAACCAAAGCCAAGCGTGGCTTACGTGGGCTGAGATTCATAACGATGACACTTTCGACCCGTCCGACGGGTCTTTTTCTTATGCGGTGCTCGGCGTTGACGCGTCAGACACCACCGACCTCACCGCCGCATGCTTGCTGATGATGCGCCCGAACGACGAGCGCATATATGCGATGCACATGGCGTGGATTCCGCTTCGCGCCTTGGAGCAGGCGGAAACGGAAGGACGGCGCGGCGGTCGCGACGGCGTGCCTTACGACGCGTGGATCGCGCGCGGGCTGCTACGAACGTCTCCGACGCCAATCATCGACAAGCGGCTCGTGCTCGATTGGGTGGACGAGGTGCGCGAGAAATACGGCATTTATGCCGTTGCGTGCGGCTACGACCCGTGGCACATGCGCGACGTGCCGACGGTGGAAGCCTACGAAGGTTATTTCGGAGCCGATAACTTCAAGAAGGTCATCCAAGGCGCTCAAACGCTCTCGATGCCGATGAAGGAGCTACGCGCCCTGTACAAGGAGAACCGCGTAGTTGACAACAGCAACCCGATTGCCGAGTGGTGCCGCTCGAACGTCGCGGTGCGCAGCGACGCGAACGGAAACATCGCGCCCGACAAAAAGAACCAAGACCCGCGCAACCGCATCGACGCCTGGGCGGCGGAATGCGATGCATTCGTGATCTTAAAAGACATGATGGACGATTTCAGAAGCATGATTGGAGGTTAAACGTGGCTAAACGAACGTCGATGTTCCGCTCAATGTTCGATGCCGTATTCCACAAGCCGATCATGCAGGCCGTGGACGGTTACTTCCAGACGTTCACGGCGTACGCGCCGAGCTTTACAACGTGGAGTGGCGGCATCTACGAAGCGGAGCTGACGCGAAGCATCATCGAGCGAAACGCCGACCACGCGAGCAAACTGAAACCCGAGGTTTCGGGAACCGCGCAGCGGTTGGCAACGCGCTCGCTCGAATGGCAGCCGAACCCGTGGATGACGACGCCGCAGTTCCTGCACCGCATCTCGACGATGCTGGACGTGTGCGACACGTGCCTTATCGTTCCCATTCTCGACGGGAGCACCGAGACCATCACGGGCTACTATCCTGTCCTTCCGGGGCAGTGCGAAGCCTACGACGTCGGCGGAACGCTGTGGCTCAAGCTGTCTTTCCCTGGCGGTGACGCCACCATGCTCGAATGGTCGCGCGTCGGCGTGTTGACTCGTCACCAATTCAGAAGCGATTTGTTCGGCGACGGGACGAACGTGCTCAATCCGACGCTAGAGCTGATGCACGCGCAGAACGAAGCTGAGAAGACGGCCATCGAGCAAGGTGCGGCCATTCGCTTCATAGGCAAGATGTCGCAGAACCGCAATCCCGAAGACTTGGAGAAGGCCCGAAAGGAATTCAACAAGCAGCTCGGTTCGGCGAACGCTGGCGGTATAGCTGTCTATGACAACAAATACAACGACGTCAAGCAGATAACGCCGCAGAGCTACACGGTGGACGCCGCCCAGATGGAACGCATCGAGAAGGCCACATATCGGTTCTTCGGCTCGTGCGAAGACATCGTTATGAACAAGGCCGACGAGGAAACATACAACTCGTTCTATGAGGGTCGCACAGAGGTTTTCGCGGTGCAGCTTGGATACGTGCTCACGTGCATGACCTTCACGCCGAACGAGATCGCGTACGGCAACAGCATCATGTTCAGCGCGAACCGCCTTGAGTTCGCTAGTAATCAAACAAAGCTCAACGTCGTCACATCGCTCTATGACCGAGGAATCATGACGGGCAACCAGGGCGCTGACGTGTTCCAGCTTCCGCATTACGAGGGCGGCGACCGCCACGTTATCCGCGGCGAGTACATTGACCTGGACTTGATAAGCGAGCATACATCCGAGCAAGCCGCCAAGGCGGCTGAGGTAAACGCAAACGTCGCGGCAATCGACGGTAAGAAGAAGGACGGTGACGATGATGCCAGCCAAGCCGAATGAGCGTCAATACAGAACAATGTCGATGGTGCTGCGCAGCCTGCCCGATGGCGGCAAGCGCGAGAAGCGCATCGAATCTGACTACTACGTCGAGGGATACGCTTCGACGTTCAATGACCCATACGTCCTTTGGCAAGACCCTTGGGACGGCACCGAGTACCGCGAGGTCATCAGCCCAGACGCATTCGTCGATACCGACATGAGCGACATCATCATGCAGTTCGACCATGTGGGCGACGTTTTGGCGCGCCAGTCGAACGGCACGCTCATCGTCGAGCCCGACGAGCACGGGCTTTTCATGGCCGCCGACCTCTCGAAATCAGAAGCCGCCCGAAACCGATTCGAGGAAATCGACAACGGCCTTGTCACGCGCATGTCGTGGGCGTTCACCATCGGCGCGTCCGAGTACGACCGAGACACGCACACCACGACAATCACGCGCGTCAAGAAGATTTATGACGTGTCCGCAGTCAGCCTTCCTGCTGACCCGAACACCGAAATAAGTGCAAGAAACCTTCTCAACGGAGTGATTGAGGAGTCGCACGGGGAGCACGTGCGCCGCAAGAACGCGCTCGTAAAGGCGCGCGCAGTAATGGCAATCGCCATCAATTAGAAGGGAAACAAAAATGAACCTTGAAGTCCTGCTGAAAGAGCTCCAGGCACTCATCGACAAGTATTCCGCCGACGACGCCGAGCCGACCGATGAGGACGCCGCCCGCATGGCCGAGTTGACGAATAGCATCAACGAGATTCGCGCGCAGCAGACTGCGACCGCGCAGACCCGCGCCGCGACCGTCGCAGCAGCCCGCGCAGCCATCGAGAACGGCACCGCCCGTCGCGTGGATGCCGTTCCGCTGGCGCGCTCCGCCAATGTCGTCGGTGTTGGCAACGCCTACGACGTGACCGACTACGACGCGGCGGCAACCCGCGCGTGGGTGAAGGACGTCGCTGAGCGCGCTGGCGTCCAGCTGGTAGAGGGCTACGCACTGACCGACGCGGAGCGCGCCGCGCAGAACCACGCCATGGAGCAGCGCGCCGCATTCAACCACACGACGAGCAACACCGATTCCGTCATTCCCGTCGAGCTTCAAAACGAGATTATCTCGCTCATCGACAACACCGCCGTTCTGTGGGGCGATATGCCGAAGCAGAACTTCCCCCATCAGTTCGAGATTATCCGCCACAAGTCCATTGATGCTGGCGATGCCGCGCAGACCGACGAGGGCGCGGCACCGACCGACGATGAGAAGAACACGTTCGACACGCTCAAGTTCGAGGGCGTCGAGATTAAGAAGAGCCTGAAGATGAGCCGCCGCATGGCCGTTCAATCCGTCGCATCCTTCCAGTCTTATCTCGTAAGCGAGATCGCCGCACGACTGTCCGTTGGATGCAACGCCCACGCCCATGCGCGCCTGGACAACGAGTCCTACGGCATGGAAAAAACGAACAAGATTCAGACTTCCACGGCCAATGCGCTCAAGAAAGCCGACCTCGCTGGCCTGCTCTCCAAGCTCTACACCTACGGCCTCTCCACGCCCAAGGGTGCCATCATCTACGCGAACAACAACGTCATTTGGAACTACATCGCCATGCTCGAGGACGCTAACGGGCGCTCGTATTTCGTCGATGAGAAGAATGCCGACCCGTCCGTCGAAGGCCACATCTTCGGCAAGCTTGTCAAGCGCGACGATTCCATCGCCGACGGTGTGATCATCGCCGGCTACCCCGACCTGTTCAAGGGCAACGTGTTCGACGGCCCCGACGTGATGCCCTATATCGCGTCCGACGGAACTCAGAACCGCTGCTTTGACGGTTACGAGTTGATCGATTGCGGCCTTGCCGTGCCCAAGTCGTTCGCCCAGCTGACTGTCAAGACTGCATAAGGAGGTCTCGTGCCATGGCAGACAAGAAGAAGCAGAAGCAATGCATTCTCGATGCCTGCCGCGCCGCCCTGCGCATTCCCGCTTTCTGCAACGACTTCGACGAAGAGATTGCAGACGTTATCGAAGCCGCCCGCACCGAACTGGTAGCGGGCGGCGTCCTTCCCGAGAAGGCCAACGACGACTCCGATGGTCGCATTCGCCTTGCTATCAAGGTATACGTCAAGGCCAATTTCGGCATGGACAACCCAGATGCAGACCGTTTCACGAAGTCGTTCGAATGCATGCTCACCTCCATGAGCGGTGATTCGGCGTACAACGGCGGTGATGCGGCATGAGCGGGTGGGCTGGGGTTTGCACGTTGATTGCAACCGTTTCCGAGCGCGACGAGCTGGGGGTTTCGCACAAAAAGGAGCGTTTCCGCCGTGTGCCGTGCAACGTCTACGGCATCAGCCAGACGGCGTATTACACCGCCGCGCAAGCTGGCGTTAAGCCACAGGCCGTCATCACGGTTCGCGCGTGCGCATACAGCGGCGAAAAGCTCTGCGAGTTCAAGGGCATCCGCTATGCCGTCGATTCGGCGGTTATGTCGGGAGCCGATGACATGCGCCTAACGCTGGTCGAGAAAGTAGGCAACAGGTGAGCGACGTAATCAATATCGATGACCTCAATGAGATCATAGTAAACAGCATGCAAGAGGTCATCGACGAGGACACGAAGACCCTTGAAGGCAACGTGAAGGCAGCAGGCCAGAAGGCAACGCGCCTGCTCAAGCAGCGAAGCCGTAAGAAGAAGCGTCATGGCGGCAGCTATGCCAAGGCTTGGGCTAATAGCGTCGAGACGGACGAAACCGGAACGAGTTGCACCGTGTACAACAAGCAAGGCCAGCTTACTCACCTGCTCGAAAAGGGTCATGCAATCAAGAACCAATACGGCAGCTATCCAGGCACGGTCGCTGGCGATCACATCATCCAAGGTGTCTATGAAGAGGTTTCCGCTGAGTTTTCGCAGGGGGCAACGAGTGAATAGCATCCGAGATTTGGCGAAACTGCTTGACGGCTTCGGCCTGCCGTGGGCTAACGGCGGGTTTCGCGACGGCGATTGTCCCGCGCCGCCGTACATAGACATAGAAGCGGGCTATGGCGAGAGCGTGAGCGCAGACAACGTGGGATGGCTTCGCTGGATGCCCTATGATGTGGCGCTTTACGTGCGCGAACGCGATTACGAGCTTGAGAAGCGGTTCGAATCGGCGCTCGATGCCGCTGAGTTTAATTACAGCAAAACGGTAACGCCGCTCGATGGTGACGAGCTGGTTGAGACGGCATACGAGATTGACGTTACCGAGGATTGAAAGGAAAAGATATGCCACGAAACGGATTCTTCGGCGTGAAGAACCTGCACCTTGCGCTTTGCCCGGACGAAGCGGCTTTGAAGTTTCTCAAGCCATACCACGTGCCGGGAACCGTCGAGATCAAGGCAGCGCCGAGCGTCCAGAACGCCAAGGCTTACGCCGATGACGAAATCTGGATTGATGACAACCATGACAACGGCGGAAACGGCACCATGTCCGTTCGCGACATGGAGTCCACGCCAGAACTTCGAAAGATGCTTGCGCTGATTTCCGGCTACGACATCGACGAAGCAGGCCACATTCTGGGCACCGCCGACAAAGACCCGATGCCTTTTGCGCTCATGTGCCAGCAGAGCGGCAAGACCGTAGGCAAGCGCCGTTGCTATCTGATGTGCAAGGCTTCCAAGCCATCCATGGATGCCAAGACCCTTGAGGAGAAGCCCGACATTACGCAGATGGATATTGATTTCGAATGGAAGCCCGTCACGCTGCCGACCGGCTGGCGCGGTTGCCATTACGACGCTTACAGCGACAATTCGGACTGGGATAAGTTCTTCGAGAAGGTCAAGGTTGACCTCACGCCTGCCGAGCTTGACGCTTCTACCGTGTTCGGGGCGGCTGAGTAGACATGGCGGACATCATCAAGATTGGCGATAATGAGTTCCCCGTTGCTGTTACGGCTTTCACGCCGATCATCTATAACGGCGAGTTTCGTTACATGAAGGAAAACGGCCACACCCGCGCGAAGGACATCAACGACGGCCTTTCCGAGATTATGGACGGCATCGAAACAAACGAGGTTCCGCCATTCCTCTCGATGGCTCAATTCTTCTGGGCTTTCTGCAAGACCGCCGATAAGAATGTTTCGGGCTTCAATGTTTGGCTTGGAACGCTACCTGAGCAGGCTTTCGAC
>JAIHTM010000132.1 GCA_022713905.1 Collinsella sp. | reverse complement strand
TTCCTTTCCTGCCGGCAGAAAGGGACTGTCCCCAACTGCCGGCAGGAAAGGAACGTCCCCATCTGCCAAGTGCCAAACGGTGCCCCGTTTAACGGCGTGCGGCCCAAACGGGGCACCTGAGCTGGTATCCTTATGCGGTAATGTCTCGATTCGTTAGGATTGCATGTGAGAGCTGCCGCCGTCCTTCGTTTGGCCATATATCGCGCCCTGGCCATCATGCTTGCCGCACTTACCGTACTGAGTGCCGCCATGCCTGCGCCGGCCATTGCCGACCAAGCCGACCAACAAGTCAAAACGGTACGCGTCGGCTGGCTCATCAACAGCGAGGGCTTCCAGGACGGCAACCCAGGCGAGCACCTCTCGGGATGGGGCTACGAATACCTCCAGACCCTCTCCTACTACACACCCGGCTGGCAATACGAATACGTCTCCGGCACCTTCACCGAGCTCATGGATATGCTCGAGGCGGGCGAGATCGACCTCATGCCCAATATCTCCTACTCCGAGGAACGCGCCCAAAAGCTGCTCTTTTCCTCGAACCCCGAAGGCACCGAGCGCTACTACATCTACGCCAGGCCCAACCGTGACGACCTCGCAAAGGGCGACCCCCAGACGCTCCAGGGCCTCACCATCGGTTGTAATCCCGGCGTCATGCAGACCATCGTCGGCCAGCAGTGGCTTGCAGATGAAGGCATTACCTGCACCTATAAAGAAATAGCCAGTGGCGGCGACCTCTTCGATGCGCTGGCAAACGGTGAGGTCGACGCCATCATCATGAACGATACGACCTCGTCGCCCAGCGCCTCCCCCATGTTCTACGTAGGCTCGAGCGACTACTACTTCGCCGTTCCCAAAAGCCGCCCCGACCTTATGGACGATATCAATGCCGCCATGGCGGCAATCGCCCGCGTCAACCCCCGCTACAACGACGAGGTCAAGGCAAATTACTCGGCCCAAAACAGCGGGTCATCATCACTTGACGGTGCCGAGACCTCCTGGCTCAAAGAACATGACAACACCATCACGTTGGGTTATCTTAAAAACCAGCTCCCCTACTGCACGCAAAATGACGACGGCGAAATGGAGGGGTCGCTTTCCTCGCTCGCGACGACGTTGCACGACAAGTTTGGTATTAACGTTAAAACGGTCGCCATCTCAAACAACAAGCAGCTGGCCAAAGCCCTTTCGGAAGGCACCATCGATGTCGCCCTGCCTTTTTTCCGCGACTACTGGCTCGCCGAACAGGAAGGAGTCATCCAGTCAAACTCGATGGGAACGGTTTCCCTGACCGCCATTCACAGCAGCAGCGACCTAAGCAAGGACCTCAAGAGCATCACCTGCTCAGAGAGCGCAATCGTCAGCTGCCCTGAGCTCGAGAGCCTGTTCCCCGACGCAACGGTAACCGAATACCCAACCGGCAGCGAGGCGCTCAAAGCCCTCAATAAAGGAGAGGCCAGTTGCATTATTGTCCCCAGCACGCGCCTGGAAACCATCCGTGAAACCCACGACATCGAGGATTTCGAAACGCAGGGGCTCACCAACACGGCAGAACTATCGTGCTTGATTTCGCGCAGCAATCCCCAGCTTCTGGGAATCATTAATAAGGGCATCATCAATGCCGGCGAATCGCTCTCCGCGAACAGTTATTCCCCCACATCATATTCGGCGCAAGAATCGGACACGCTCCGGTTTCTCTACCGCAACCGCACCGCCGCTGCCACCGTTATCATCTGCATTTTGCTCTCCGGCATCGTTATCCTTGTCTGGTCGCTTCAACGCGCGCGGAAAGAGCGGCAGAAAGCCGACGCCGCCAACGCCGCCAAAACCGCATTCCTCACGCGCATGAGCCACGATATTCGCACGCCGCTCAACGGCATCTTGGGCCTTATCGAAATTGAAGAACTAAAAGAGGGCGATATACAGGTCGCCCGAGAAAGCCGCACCAAAGCGCGTGTTGCCGCCAACCACCTGCTCTCTCTGATCAACGACATCCTCGAGATGGGCCGGATCGAAGAGCACAAGATGACCCTCGAGCACGAGTCGTTCAACCTCAAGGAGCTCTGTGACGATGCATTGGTGCTGTGCAAACTCCGTGCATCGGACCGCGGCATCGTGCTTATCAACACCAGCGAGCCCTATGCTGTCGACCAGAGCATGATCGGCAGCCCCACCCATATCCGCCGAATCATCATCAACCTGCTCGACAACAGCATCAAATACAACAAGCACGGCGGCACCGTCACCTTCTCTTCCACCGTCAAGCCGCTCAACGACGCACGCGCGCTCTTTTGTTTCACCATCGAAGACACCGGCATCGGCATGACGCCCGAGTTTTTGAAGCATATTTACGAGCCGTTTGCCCAAGAGAGCAACGATGCCCGCAGCAAGTTCCAGGGAACCGGCATGGGCATGCCCATCGTCAAATCGCTCATCGACATGATGGGCGGCACCATCGAGATCTCAAGCGAACTCGGCGTGGGCAGCACGTTCAACGTCCAAATTCCACTCGACGTCGATAAGAACCCTCAAGCAAGAGAGCACCTGGACAAACAGGCAGGCAGCTGTTCACTTGTCGATATGAACGTCCTTTTGGCCGAAGACAACGACCTCAATGCCGAGATCGCCCAGACCCTGCTCGAGAGCGAAGGAGTCATCGTGACTCGTGCCAACGACGGCAGCGAAGCAGTCAATCTATACATCGGTCGCCCCGCCGGTAGTTTCGATGCCATCCTGATGGACATCATGATGCCGGGTATGGATGGCTACGAAGCAACTCGTACGATTCGACTGAGCGAAAAGGCCGATGCGGCCACTATCCCCATCATCGCACTGACCGCCAATGCCTTTGCGGAAGATGCCAAAACGGCACATGACGCCGGCATGAACGCCCATCTGTCCAAGCCGCTCGATTTTGAAAAGCTCAAAAACATGCTCGCCTGCATCAAACAACACGGCGCCGCTTCGCTATAGTTTTTCGCAACAACCACGCACGGTCAGAAAGGAAGCCCACGATGTTTAGGCCCCTACGCCGAAAGAAACGTGCCATTACCGACGAGGCGGCGCGTGAGCTGCTCGCCACCTGCAAGCGCGGTGTCTTTGCCGTCAACGGCGACGATGGCTACCCGTACGCCATTCCCGTCAACTACTTCTTTGACGCCGAGCACGACAAGATTTACTTCCATGGCAGCAAGGTCGGCCACAAGGTCGATGCGCTCAAGCACAGCGACAAAGTCTGCTTTACCGTCTATGGCAATGATTGGTACAAAGACGACGATTGGGCACCGTATGTTCAGAGCACCGTTGTCTTTGGCCGTTGCC
The DNA here is from genome assembly GCA_022713905.1 of Collinsella sp. Lineage (GTDB taxonomy): Bacteria > Actinomycetota > Coriobacteriia > Coriobacteriales > Coriobacteriaceae > Collinsella. Next base: position 3,848 of record JAIHTM010000132.1, on the reverse strand, counting down.
GTCTAGCGAATGACGCCCCCGCATTTATCGAGGACAAGGTCCGCGAGCTCGCCCTCAAGTACTACCCTTCCGCCGAAGAGGTCGAAGAGGAGATAGCCAAGGACATCAAGGGTGTCCAGCTGTATGAGATTACGATTGAGCACCTTTGCGACAAGCAGATCCAAGAGAAGTAGCGAGCGCGGGAAGCACGTCCGCTACCCTCTCCCCCATGCGCCCGCACACGTAACTGACGCTGCGGGCGCATGATGGCGTCGCGCCCAACGCCAAGCGCTCGCTATGCCCCAAAAACGTAACGATCCAAGCGATCGCACGCTTCCTTGACGCGCGAAAGCGGCAGCGCCAGGTTCACGCGAATGTGACAGGGGCCATGGAACGGACGGCCGTCCTGATAGCCCACGCCTACGCGGGCGCCCTCGTCGAGCAGCCATTGAATATCGCGGTCATGCTCGCGGCACCACTCCGTGCAGTCCAAGAACACCATGTACGTGCCCTGTGGACGCGAATAGGCCACGCCTTCGAAATGCTCGTCAACGTAATCGCAGAAGTAGTCGACGTTGCCCTTGATGACCTCGTTGAGCTCGTCCACCCACTCGTAGCCCTGCGGCTGGTAGGCGCCGATGAGCGCGTGCATCGAGAGGACGTTCATTTCGTTGTAGTGGGTCTTGTTGGACACGGCGCACACGCGGTCGCGAAGCGTCTCGTTGTAGATGATGTGGTAGCTGCCGACCAGGCCCGCCAGATTGAAGGTCTTGCTGGGTGCATAAAGGGCTACCGTGCGCATGCGGGCGTCCTCGCTCACCGACTGCGTCGGAATGTGCTTGTGCCCGGGACGGATGATGTCGGACCAAATCTCGTCCGAGATCACCACGCAATCGTGCTGGCGATAGATGTCCATGGCGTGCTCGATCTCGCCGCGCTCCCACACGCGACCGCAGGGATTGTGCGGCGAGCAGAAAATTGCAGCGTGGATGTGGTTTTGCGCGAGTTTGCGCTCCATGTCCTCAAAATCCATGCGCCATACGCCCTGGTCGTCGAGCTTAAGCGGGCTGTGAACAATACGGTAGCCCGCGGCCTCGATGGACTTGGTAAAGCCGATGTAGGTGGGGCTATGGACCAGCACCGCATCGCCCGGCTGGACGTACGCGCGCAGCGTCGATACCACACCGCCCAGCACGCCGTTTTCGTAGCCAATGTGCTCAGGGAGCAGGCCCTCAACGTCGTTACGACGGCTCTGCCATTCGATGATGCTATCGAAGTACTCGGCGCGTGGATCGAAGTAGCCAAACATAGGGTGCTGAGCACGTTGAATGATGTGTTCCTGGACCGTCGGCACCGTGGCGAAGTTCATATCCGCCACCCACATCGGGATGCGGTCGAAGCCCTCGTCGGGAACGTTTGGCGCCATGCCGGGGATCTCGCCCCAGGAGTCAACGGCGATGGCATCCATGCCGTGGCGGTCGATGATTGAGGTGAAGTCGTATTTCATGCTGGGCTCCCGTGCAAAGCGGATTGGTTCGGTAGGCGTTATTGTCCACCAGTACGGGAGGTTTTGGCACGGGTTTTGGGGTCGAATTTGGCGGATGTGAACGGGCGGTCAGCTAGTCCCGAGCTTCGGTGACGGCCGTTACGGTCAGCCGCGCTCCGTCGACCGCAAACGACACGTCGAGCCCAGCATAGGCCAGATGGTAAACGCGATCGGGCTCGTGTTTGCTGCCAGCGCGGCGCGGATCTTGGCGAAGGACCTCGATTAAGCCGGGCAACTTTGTGGGCGGGACCTTGTCTTGCAGCGCCTGTGGAAACTCGACGTCGAGCTCTTGCCACGGGCTGTCTTCGATCCAACCGCCCGTCGCGTCCGAATGACAGTCCGCAAACGGAATGTAGGGCTTGATATCGTAGATGGGCGTGCCGTCGCGCAGGTCGGCGCCCAGCACATGGATGATGGGACCATCGGCGGTGAGCTCAACGCGGCCGAGCTTTACGCAGGTAAGGCCGATGGGGTTGGGCCGAAACGGGCTACGCGTGGCAAACACGCCCACGCGCTCGGCACCTCCCAGGCGCGGCGGACGCACGGTCTTTGACCACTTGGCATTGGTGCCGGCTTTGTCCTGTGTCTTGGCATCGGTGGCGATGTCTTCCGCCGTGCCGCCCGGCGTTCCATTTTCAAAACGCCAAAGCAGCCATAAGTGTGAGAAGGATTCGAGCCCTGCAACCGCAGCGTTAGAGGCAAACTCCGGCTCAAAGATAATGCGCCCCTGTAGATGGGGCGCCAAAAAGCTGTTCCGCGGAATGCCAAACTTCTGCGGCAGGTCGGTATGTATGTGTGCAATAGGTTCCATGCCGGTCATTGTACGGCATGGGCGCAGGGCGCTGCGCGCGATTCCCCACCGCGGTCGCCGAACGTGCAACCAACGGTTGCTTGGAAGGGTGCCTGCCGCCGCGTATGCTTAAGCCACCAACCGGCAGAAAGGAGCCATCATGGCCTTTGCAGAAAAACTCATCGCCGTCCGCCGTGCCAACAATCTCACCCAGGAGCAGCTCGCCGCCAAGCTCTACGTCACGCGCCAAGCCGTCAGCCGTTGGGAGCGCGACGAGGTCACCCCGGGCATCGACATGATGAAGCTCATTGCCGCCGTAACCGGAGAGCCGTTGTCCCACCTGCTCGAAATGCCCGAGCATTATTGCCAGAGCTGCGGCATGATACTCACGCCCGACGACTGCGGCACCGATGCCACGGGCGCCACGACCGACCATTACTGCAAGTGGTGCTACGACCACGGCAAGTACACCTACGACACCACCATGGAGGCGATGATCGAGGATTGCGCCCCGCGGCTGGCGCAAAACACCGGCATGTCGCTCGACGAAGCCGTCTCGCTCATGGGCGCCGTCCTGCCGCAACTGGAGCGCTGGCGCACCGTGCAGGAAAACGAGGAGCGCTACGGCTCCGAAGCGCGGGTGCGCTATGGCGACGAGGCTATCGATGCAGCAAACGAAACGTTACTGGACATGGATCCACAGACATGGAACGACATGAAGGAACTTGAACGCGCTATTCTGGGCCAGCTCTCGATTGCCATGGGCGACGGCGAACCGGATGGAAGCGAGGCTCGCAAGCTTGTCGCGATGCACCGTCGATGGATTGGCCTTAACTGGGGACACGAGCCCCAAGACGAAGCATACCTGGGCCTCGCCCACGGCTATCTTGCCGATCAGCGCTTTGTTGACTACTACGACAAGCCCTGCGGCACCGGAGCCACGGCGTTTCTGATCCAGGCCATCGAGTCGTCGTTGACGTGCGCATAGACCGCGGCTGCTTTGGGTATTTCAATCGAAACCTCAACCGATTGGAGACCCATGGCTACTAATCATGAGCTCACGCTGTACGTTATGACCGGCTGCCCGTATTGCATAAAAGTCAAGCGATTCCTTGCCGATAACGGCGTGACCATTCCCGAGCGCAATATCTCGACCGATACCGAGGCCGAGCAGACGCTCATCGCCGTCGGCGGAAAACGCCAGGTTCCCTGCCTGTTCATTGATGGCAAACCACTCTACGAGTCGAGCGACATCATCGCGTGGGCACAGGAGAACCTACTCTAACACTCGCGTTGCGACCGGCTCGCCCCAACCTATACGACCCAAACATGTACGCCAGCATCCAAAGTCGACCATTTCCGACATCTTTGGATGCTGGCGTACAGCTTTTGGGTAGCCATGGACGCTCTTAGCCGGCTAATTGTTTGAGGCGACGGTCGCGCGCGCAGACGTGGTGTAAGAGTGTCCTGAGGTCCGTCGCTGCAAGTCCCGATGTTACTCCTTCTTGAGGCCGCGCTTCTCGACTATCTCGT
>JAIHTM010000131.1 GCA_022713905.1 Collinsella sp. | reverse complement strand
GACAACTTTGCTGCCGCGTCGCCATGCAAAGCGCGACCAGGTAACCGGCCAGCTTTCGATGGAAGACGACCCCGATAAGATCGACGAGTTCGAGCCGCCGTTTGCCGTGAATCCTGTCTCGGCAGCACCTCAGATTCCCGACTTCTTGAAGCATCCCAAGGTTGCCGATGCGCCTGCCTCGAGTGCCGTCGAATCGGCTGCGGCTAGCGATGGGGGAGCGGACGGTGGCGCCGCAGATAACGAGGGCGAAGAAGAGGACGGCCTCAAGCTTCCGCCGCTCGAAATCCTGCATGCCAACCCGCAGTCGGCTTCCGCCGCGTCTTCGGACAAGGAGTTGGAGCAGACCGCTGAGTCACTGCAATCCACCTTGCTTGAGTTTGGCCGCAGTGCCCGCGTGGTCGGCTGGATCGCCGGCCCCACGGTGACGACCTTTAAGCTGCAACCTGGTGAGGGCGAGCGCGTGAGCAAGATTTCGAGCCTCGAGGACGATATCGCGCTTTCGCTCGCTGCCCAGTCGGTACGTATCTTTGCCCCGATCCCCGGCACCTCGCTCGTGGGCATCGAGATTCCCAACCGCAAGCGCCAGAACGTCAACCTGGGCGACGTGCTGCCCTATGTGAAGGGCGGTCCGCTCGAGCTCGCCATCGGCCGCGATGCCGAGGGCACGCCGGTTGTCGCCGACCTTGCCAAGATGCCCCACCTGTTGATTGCCGGTACGACCGGTTCTGGTAAGTCGGTGATGATCAACTCCATCATCACGACTCTGCTCATGCGTACTCTTCCCGAGGACGTTCGCCTGATCATGGTCGACCCCAAGCGCGTCGAGCTTGCGGGCTATAACGGACTGCCGCATCTCTATGTGCCCGTGGTGACCGAGCCCAAGCAGGCCGCGAGCGCTCTGCAATGGGCCGTGTCCGAGATGGAGCGTCGCCTGAAGGTCTTCGAGCGTCTCAACGTGCGTAAGATCTCGACCTACAACGAAAAGCAGGCCGCCGGCGAGTTTGAGCATTACGACAATCCGCCGCAAAAGATGCCCTACCTGGTCATCATCATTGACGAGCTCTCGGACCTGATGATGGTCGCCGGTAAGGATGTCGAGGCCTCGATCGTGCGTATTGCACAGCTGGGCCGTGCCGCCGGTATTCATCTTATCGTGGCCACGCAGCGTCCCAGCTCAAACGTGGTGACGGGCCTCATCAAGGCCAACATCACCAATCGCATCGCCTTTAACGTCGCCACGGGCATCGACTCGCGCGTCATCATCGACCAGATGGGTGCCGAAAAGCTTACCGGTTTGGGCGACATGCTGTTCTCCAAGGTCGACTGGGGCAAGCCTCGCCGTATCCAGGGCTGCTTTGTCTCGGACGATGAAATCAATGAGATTGTCGAGTTCGTCAAGTCGCAGAGCGAGCCCGACTACCACGAGGAGATTCTGTCTGCCGTGGCGCCCGCTTCCATGTCCATGGCGGGTGGCGGCGGCATTGTCCGCACCGGAGTAGCCGAGCCGCAAGACGATGATCCGCTCATTTGGGAAGCCGCCCATATTGTGGTGGAATCGCAGCTTGGCTCCACATCTGGCCTGCAACGTCGTCTGAAGGTTGGCTACGCGCGTGCCGGGCGTATTATGGACATGCTGGAAGAAAAGGGTGTCGTCGGCCCGCCCGACGGTTCCAAGCCGCGCGAGGTCCTGTTGGACGAGGAGGGGCTTGCCGCGCTGGAGTCTGTCGACGCCGAGATGGCACGTGAAGATCGTGAGTTTGGAGGATTCTGATGGCTGCACGCTTTGGTGACATGCTGCTCGAGCAGCGTCGCCGAATGGGCCTTTCCATTCAGCAGGTCGCCAACACCATCAAAATCAGGCCGCAGATCATCGAGTTTTTCGAGACCGGTAACTTTGCTTCGATGCCGCCGCGCGGCTATGCGCAGGGCATGATTTCGAGCTATGCTCGCTTTTTGGGCCTCAATCCGCGCGAGGTCGTCAATGCCTACTTTGACGACCTGATGGCATACGAACGCGAGACGTCGCAGCAGGGCGGTCGTTTTCAGGACGCCGCCGGCTACGTCAATTCGCGTTCCTCGGTCGACAACGGGCGCTTCCTGATGGTTCAGGGCGGTCGTTCGACCCGCTATGGACAGCGTCCTCAGCAGGCCGGTTATATTACCGAGACGGGTTCAGGCGAGGAGATTCGCTCACAGCGTGACCGGTTCCGCAGTACGCCGATGCCCGAGGACCGTGCACTTCCCGCTGCCCGCGGTGTAGCGCGTGACCCTCGTGCCGGCTACGGCGACGGCGGCTATTCCGATCGCGGTTACCGTGGTGCCTCCGCCGGACGCTCTCGCGGTGGCTATGCGGATGCCGATACCACGCAGGTGACGCCGCGTCTTCGCTCTCAATCACAGCCGTATGGCCAGCGCTCTTCGGCTCCGCGTTCGGGCCAGCGTGGCTATCAATGCCGCGGTGAGCTTGCGCCCCGCTCGGGTCAACGCAGCCTTCAGGGCCAGGGCGGCTATCGCGGCCGTCCCGATAGCAATCGCGGTCGTATGCCTCAGGGAGGCGGCCGCAGCAGTTCCGGTCGTGGACGCGGCGGGTCACGTACTCCTCAAAACAACGGGCTCGATCCGCGTATCATCTACGCCGGCATCGGTGCCGTTGCGCTGCTGTTGATTGTGCTCATCGTGGTGCTTCTGCGTGGCTGCGCATCTTCGACGCCCGAGACCACGCCCGAGACGCCCGCTGCTACCAAGACGACGACCAAGAAGTCTTCTAAGAAGACCGAAACGGTTGACGAGGACGAAGACACCGATGAGGCGACGGATGAGTCGACCGATTCGGACGCCACCAAGACGACGGCTAAAAAGGAAGAGAACGAGGTAACGAAGGTCAAGGTCTCCGTTGCCAAGGGAAAGACCGCGTGGATTGAGGTCAAGGTCGACGGCAAGTCGGTCTATGGCGCCCAGGCGACTGGCCCCTTTGAGCAGGAGTACACGCCCGAGTCCTCAATCGAGATTACCACGTCCAAGCCTTCCGATGTCACCGTTACCAAGAACGGTGAAAAGGTTCGTTACGATACCAAGACCTCGGGCGTGGCGCGTGTGACGATCACCGTTCCCAAGAAGGAGACGACTGATTCCGAGAATGGTGAAAGTTCTGATGGTACCGACACCACCGATGGTACCGATACCACCGACGGTACCGATGCCCAGTCCACGGATGGCGCCGATACCGCAACTGACGGTCAGACGCCCACCGATTCTACCGACTATTCGTACGATAGCTACTAAGCCGCTCGTACGCGAAAGGAAACATCATGGCTAAAGATTCCAGCTTCGACGTCGTGTCCGAGGTCAACATGCAAGAGGTCGACAACGCCTTCCAGCAGACCACGCGCGAGATTTCCCAGCGCTATGACCTTAAGGATTCTGGCGCCACGATCGAGCTTTCGAAGGGCGACAAGCTCTTTACGATCAACGCCCCGGCCGACTTTGTCTCCAAACAGATTATCGACGTGTTGAGCTCCAAGCTCATCAAGCGCGGCATCGACCTCAAGGCTGTCTCGTGGGATGCTCCGCAGGCGGCGTCGGGCGGCACCGTGCGCGTGCTCGGCCATATCGTCGAGGGTATCGACCAGGCGACCGCCAAGAAGATCAACAAGGACATCAAGGACCAAAAGCTCAAGGTCAAGGTGACCATCGAGGCCGACAAACTGCGTGTTTCCTCTGCTTCGAAGGACGCGTTGCAGACCGTGATCCAGTTCCTGCGCGACCAGGACTACGGCCAGCCGCTGCAGTTCACCAACTACCGCTAATATCAATCGAAAGGACCGCTCTCCAACATGGATACACCGTTGGGCTCCGTGCTCTACATCACCCTCGGGTGCGCCAAGAACGAGGTCGATACCGACCGTATGCGATCGCTGCTGACCGCCGCGGGCTATGAGGAGGCATTCGATCCGCAGGATGCCGATATCGCCATCGTCAATACGTGCTCGTTCCTTGCCTCTGCAACGTCCGAGAGCATCGAGACCACGCTCGAGCTTGCCAATGAGGTGCAGGACGGCGTTCGTTCCTGCCCGATCGTTATGTGCGGCTGCGTGCCGTCACGCTACGGCGACGACCTGCCCGACGAGCTGCCCGAGGTTGCGGCCTTTGTGAAGGCCGACGAGGAAGACGGCATCGTGGCGGTCATCGATGACGTGCTGGGTGTCGAGCGCGAGATTGCCGCCTATATTCCGCAGGTCAAGCGCACCGTCGAGGGCGCTGTCGCCTACGTCAAGATCTCTGATGGCTGCAACCGCTTCTGTAGCTTCTGTATGATCCCTTATATCCGCGGTCGTTATCACTCGCGCAATGCCGAGAGCATTATCTCCGAGGTACGCGACCTGGTCGCCGGCGGCGTGCGCGAGATCGTTCTGATCGGTCAGGACACGGGCATCTGGGGTACCGACTTTGCCGACGAGGACCTCGCCGAGGGTGTGCCGCGCAATCTGGCGCAGCTGCTGCAGGCCGTTGCTGAGGCGGTGCGTCCTCATAACGTGTGGGTCCGCGTACTTTACCTGCAGCCCGAGGGCATGACTGACGAGCTTATCGAGACCATTCGCGATACGCCCGAGGTGCTGCCCTATATCGATATCCCCGTGCAGCACTGCGACGCGCGCATCCTCAAGGCCATGCGCCGCTCCGGTTCGCGCCAGGAGCTCGAGGACCTGTTCCGCGACCTGCGCGAGCGCATCCCCGGCATCGTGATCCGCTCCACGGCCATGGTCGGCTTCCCGACCGAGACCGACGATGAGTTCCGCGACCTTATCGACTTTATGGACACTGTCGGTTTTGACTACACGAGCGTCTTTGCCTACTCGCGGGAGGAGGGCAGCCTGGCCGCCAAGATGGAGGGTCAGGTCGACGAAGAGGTTAAGCTCGAGCGCGCCCAGGAGGCCATGGATCTGGCCGAGTCGCTCGGTTTTGCCGCCACGGCGGCCCATGTGGGCGAACGCGCCCAGGTGATCGTCGACGGTATCGAGGAGACCGAGGACGGTGCCGAGCTCATCGGACATGCCTGGTTCCAGGCGCCCGATTCCGATGGTGCGGTGCATCTGGATGCCAGCGAGGCATCTGTGGGCGATATTCTGACGGTCGAGTTTACCGATAGCTTCTGCTACGAGCTTATCGGTCATGTTGTGGAGTAGGAGAGCGTCGTGGCTAACGAGAGCAATAAGGAACTGACGAGTGTTTGGACGCCCGCCAACATCGTGACGTGCGTGCGCATCGTCTTTATTCCGGTGTTCATGATCGTGTCGGCGCTGTCTCACACGAGCGTTGCCGGTACGGATTTGAGCACCTTCGACGGCCCGCTCGCCGCCGCCGCCTTTATTCTGTACGTCATCCTGTCGTGCACAGATAAGGTTGATGGCTACCTGGCTCGTTCACGTAACGAGATCACCGACTTCGGTAAGTTCTTGGATCCCATCGCCGATAAGTTGCTCGTGTTCTCGGCCCTGCTTCTGTTCTTGGATTTTGGTACCGTAACCGTGTGGTCGGTGTTCATCATCCTGTTCCGCGAGCTGCTGGTGAGCGCCTTGCGCATGGTCGCGAGTGCGGCCGGTGTGGTCGTTGCGGCCGATAAGCTCGGCAAGTACAAGACGGCGACTACGATGGTCTCCATCTGCGGCTATCTGTGCGTCTTTGCGATGGCCGGCTTGCACCTTGGCCCGGTGGCTCTGACGCTTGGTATCTACTCTGTGTCGCGTTTCCTGTACGCCGTGGCCGTTGTCTTGACCGTTATCTCGGGCGCTCAGTACTTCTGGAACTGCCGCAAGATCGTTTTTTCGGTCTAGGTCCTGGTGGGCATGACGGAATCATTTGAGCAAATTACCGCGGACAATGAAGAGCTCGCACGCGATATTGTCGAGCGTGCAAGCGTTCGTGGTGCGACGGTTTCGACGGCTGAATCTCTGACAGCGGGCATGATCGCCTCGACGATTGCCGATATCCCTGGCGCCTCGGCAGTGCTTCGTGGCGGTGCGGTGACGTACTGCGACGAAATTAAGCATCGCGTGCTCGGCGTTGAGCAGGAGACGCTCGACCGCTATACCGCGGTGTCGTATCAGACGGCGCGCGAGATGGCTGCCGGTTCGCTGGAGCTGTACCAAAGCGATATTGCCGTGAGCGCGACGGGCTATGCCGGCCCCGGTGGAGGCACCGAGGACGATCCGGCTGGAACCTTTTATATTGGCTGGGCGTATCGCTCGGCCGATGGGGGAGCGCCGGTCGTGGACTCCATTCGTTGCCACTATGAGGGCGATCGTTCATGCGTCCGTGCCCATGCGGTCGCTGAGGCACTGGGTCGCATTGTCTACGTGCTCGATTCTATGGAATAGACGTGTTTTAAGGGGCCTCCGGGCCCCTTAATTGTGGAGATAGGGGCCTCTGACAAATTCAGCGTTTTTGCTGGTCATAGGTTTATTTTCGCCTTCCTTGCTTATATTTGGCCCTATGTGGTCAAGCATTTGGTCAGTATTTGGTCGGCGTTTGGTTGGGTTTTGGAAAGACTGCCTGCATATGATTGGCCTGAACGGTTGACCACGAACAGCCGTTCGTTTATTATCGATGCAGGTTGTTAAGAGGAGGGCTATTCATGGCCAAGAATTCAGGTCCCGTACGTACCGTTCATGCTCGCACGACGGGTAAAGAGCGCGATGAGATGATCGCCACCACCAAGGCCGAGATCGAGAAGAAATTCGGCCAGGGTTCCATCATGAGGTACGGCGACGGTGGCCCCGAGCTCGAGGTCGAGGCCATCCCTACGGGCGCTCTGGCACTCGATGCCGCGCTGGGTATCGGCGGTGTGCCGCGCGGCCGTATCGTCGAGATTTACGGCCCCGAGTCCTCCGGTAAGACGACGCTTTCGCTCGAGATCTTGGCCGAGGCCCAGGCAATGGGTGGCGTCGTGGCATTTATCGATGCCGAGCATGCGCTCGATCCCACGTATGCCGCGCGCATCGGCGTGGATATCGACGAGGTGCTCATTTCCCAGCCCGATACGGGCGAGCAGGCGCTCGAGATTGTTGACATGCTCGTGCGTTCCGGCGCCATCGATGCCATCGTCGTCGACTCCGTCGCCGCGCTGACCCCGCGTGCCGAGATCGAGGGAGAAATCGGCGATACCACGGTCGGCTTGCAAGCTCGCCTGATGAGCCAGGCGCTTCGCAAGCTCGCCGGCTCGCTGTCCAAGTC
>JAIHTM010000002.1 GCA_022713905.1 Collinsella sp. | reverse complement strand
CGTGTCCACCGTCGGCCTGAACGAGGCCACCATCGCGAAGTACATCCGGGAGCAGGAGAAGGCCGACATCGCGATCGACCGGCTGAGCGTCAAGGAGTACGAGGACCCCTTCGATAGGGGGCCGGGGCGTAAATAGCGCCGGTTTGACCGGCCCGCCACGGGTCAATCTGCAGTGCGGCCCGAACCCCGTGAGGGCCGGCACCTTTAGACGCGTGCCGGAAATCCAAGGGTTATACCCTAAGAGCAAACCACCCCTTTTAGGGGTGGTTTTGATTTCGCGTCACCTTGTCTCAAATGCAGCCCGCTCGCTGTCGTTGCCAAAACATCGGCGTTGCCGGAGTAGTCGTTGGGGACGTTCTTAAACGACTATCCAACGGCTATTGCGCACATGTCTCGCATGACAGTTGTCTCTTTTATGTTTCCTTTAGCCGTTGCTGCCTAGGATGGGGGTTAGTCGGCAGGAAGGGAGCGTCTATATGGACGACGCGAGCGAGCGTGCAATCGAAGAGGACATGCTCGATCAGTTCAATTACTTTGATGATGAGGACGAGGAGCTGATCGACCGTCGCGAGCCAGCGCCGCTTGATTCCTTTGATCTGGTCGATGAAGAGGCTGATGAGGTTGAGGGTGAATCAGTGGAGCCCCCACAGCCTTCGCGCCTTGACTCGCTGCTTTCGAGAGCCCCCATGCACCACGGCGTTCGTGCCGGCGCGCTCCATATGAAAACTGACTGGCATCAGATCGTGACGGCAGGCGATGAACTTGCCGTCGATGCGCCGCTCACCGATAAGTCATCCATCATCTGCCGCACCGGCATGCTTATGCTCGCGAGCGGAACGGGTGCCTGGCGTGTACGCGATACCATGAATCGTGTTGCTGACGTGCTCGGCGTCACAATTCACGTCGACCTGAGTCTTCTGTCGTTTGAGTGCACTTGCATCGAAGATGGCCACTGCTTTAACGAGGTTGTCAGCCTGCCCACAACGGGAGTCAATACCCATCGCATTTGGATGATGGAGAGTTTCCTCAAGGAAATCGAGACCTATGGTCGTCGCTTCACGGTACACGAGTATCACGAGATGCTCAGGACCGTTGAGAGCTCAAAGCCTGATTACTCTCCCTGGCAACAGGGCCTTGCGGCAGCCTGTGCTTGCGGCGCCTTCGTCTTTTTGCTCGGCGGCGGCCCTATCGAGATGGCCTGCGCGTTCGTGGGCGCGGGTGTCGGCAACTTTGCCCGCTCCCATATTCTCAAGCAAGGCCTTGGTCAGTTCAGCGCGCTGACGACCGGCGTTGCGCTCGCTTGCGTTTCGTATCTGCTGGCATTGCTCGGCCTTGGCCAGGTCATACCGGGGGCAATGTCGCACCAAGAAGGCTATATCGGCGCCATGCTCTTTGTGATTCCCGGCTTTCCACTCATTACGGCAGGCCTCGACATCGCTAAGCTCGACATGCGAAGCGGTATCGAGCGCCTTTCATATGCCGTATCGATTATTGTGATGGCGACCCTCGTAGGTTGGATGGTTGCCGAGTGTGTTGGCCTGGCGCCGGACGACTTTGCCCCACTGGGCCTTTCGCCGCTTGCCCTTACGCTCCTGCGCGTGGTGATGAGCTTCGTTGGCGTATTCGGCTTCTCGGTGATGTTCAACAGCCCGGTAAAGATGGCCGCGGCAGCTGGGTTGATCGGCGCCGTGTCCAATACCCTGCGTCTGACCCTTGTCGATGCGCCGACGATGATTCCCTTCCTGGGCCTCAGCACGGGAATGCCTCCCGAGGCAGCAGCGTTTATCGGCGCGCTCGTATCGGGTCTGCTGGCAAGCTTGGCTGAAGTCAAGCTCACCTACCCGCGCATCGCCCTCACGGTGCCTTCGATTGTCATTATGGTGCCGGGCTTGTATCTGTATCGCTCGATGTATTACATGTGCACCTTCGACACGGTCAATATGCTCGGCTGGTTTGTGCGCGCAGTGCTCATCGTAGCGTTTCTGCCCGTTGGACTGGGTGTGGCGCGTACGCTCACCGACCCTCGCTGGCGCCACACCAGCTAATTGGTGCAAAGGGGACAGGTTACTTTGCACCCCCAATGAGTTGCGGTGAAATAGGGACTGAATTGCTGCTTAAAGGGTCAAAACAGTCCGTATTCCACCGCAACTTATGGGGTCGGGGGGGGGGATTATTGGTGCCCTGCATCTCCATAAACTCAACGCTTACGAAGCGCGCGCCGTTCGTGTTAGGGTAGTTCCACCACATAAGTAGTCGCAGACGCACGTACCACGGGCGGGCGAGATGAAGTCCCAACAGCTCCATCTTGCCCGCCCGTTTTTGTTGCGTGGTGCCGCGGCGTAACACAGAAAGGACAATGCCCTTTATGCCTATCAACAAACGAGAGAGCCTGCTGTTCACCTTTATCATGTGCTTTTGCATGGTGCTCTGGATGAGCATCTACAACGTTGCCCTGCAGCATGGGGCCATCAACGGCGAGGTTGTTGCCGCCGCGTGGCTCGGCTTCCCCGTTGCCTACATTTTTGCCATGTGCTGCGACTGGTTTGTTGCCAGCCCCCTTGCCAAGGGTTTCGCCTTTAAATTCCTGGTCACGCCGGGCAAGAGTTCGCCGCTTGCCATGACGCTCGCCGTCAGCTCCTGCATGGTCGTTCCCATGGTCATCATCATGTCGCTGTACGGTGCCTGTGAGGGTCTGACGCACATGCCCGGCGGCATCCTTGCGAACCTGTATTCCGTGCCCGCGATCTGGATGATCAACATCCCGCATAATTTTGTGATGGCGCTGCCGTGGAACCTTTTGGTAGCCGGTCCGATTTCCCGCTTCGTCTTCCGTCGCGCCTTCCCTGTGGGGACGGTTTTCGAGGAGGAGCATGCCGAGCTCTTGGAGCAGGCTATGGCTCCTGAGTGCGAGTAGCTCGCTTAGGGATCTGCTGAGCGCGGGCGACTTGCTTGGTTGGAGCCCTAAGCGTGGATAGCTCTCTCGGCGACATCGCGGGCGTGAGCGGTGCGCATGACCGGAGGGCCCGTGCTGCTCCGTTGCCCGACGTGCTAGCGCGCAGAACAATCTGTTGGTGCATTCGGCGGCTGCTGAAGCGTTTCGGCAGCCGCTTTTTATACGGAGTTTAAATACAACAGTCTGTTGTATTACGTAGAGTGGTATATCTCTAGCGGGAAAAATGCGAGAGACGGAGCATTATGGCGTTGCTAGTAGGACTGGACGTAGGGTCGACGACGACCAAAGTTTACGCGATGCACGAGGATATGACCGAGGCGTGGTGGGGATATCGCCGCCACGGGGCGTGTCAGACAGCGAGCGTGCGCGCCATGCTCGGCGAGCTCGCCGAGCGCTTTCCCCATGAGTCACTGCGCGTTGCGGTGACCGGCTCGGGTGCGCGCGATATCGCGACCGCGCTGGGCGCCTCGTACGTTCAGGAGGTGGTCGCCAACGCGCTCGCGATCAGCAGGTTCTATCCGCAGACGCGCTGCGCCATCGAGCTGGGCGGCCAAGACGCCAAGATGATCTTCTTCCGCACCAACGATAAGGGAGACATCGAGGTTGCCGACATGCGCATGAACGGCTCGTGCGCAGGCGGTACCGGTGCATTTATCGATGAGATGGCAAAGCTCATGGGGGTCGGCACCGAATCGGGCGAGTTCGAGCAGCTCGCAAGCCGGGGAACGACCGTCCACGAGGTCTCGGGCCGCTGCGGCGTGTACGCAAAGACCGATATCCAGCCGCTGCTCAACGAGGGCATTCCTACCACCGACCTGGCGCTTTCGGCGCTTCACGCGGTCGCCCGCCAAACGATCGGCGGTCTGGCCCAGGGTATCGACATCGAGCCGCCGGTAATCTTCGAGGGCGGTACGCTCGCCTACAACCCCACACTGGTCCGCGTGTTCCGGGAGCAACTGAATCTATCGGACGATCAGGTTATCGTCCCGCGCGATCCGCAGATCATGGTCGCGCGCGGTGCCGCCCTGTCGCTGACCGACATGTTCGCATCGTCCCAACCGATCGACCTTCCCGACGCTTTTGTCCGGCTGGATAAGCTCGAGACGGTCGCGCCCGCAAGCGGGGAGGGACGTCTTGCCCAGCCCTTTTTTGCCACACCTGCCGAGCAGGCGGATTTTACGGCACGCCATGGCAAAGAGACGCCGGCAAAGGGTCCGGATGCGTATGCGCCCGGAGAGACGGTGCGTGTGGCGCTCGGTATCGATTCGGGGAGCACGACGACCAAGTTCGCCCTGGTCGATGAGGCGGGTGAGCTTGTCGATTCGTTCTACGCGTCTAATAACGGCAGACCGCTCGACGTCGCCCAACAGGGTCTTGTCAGCTTGAAGAACCGCTGGGAGACAGCGGGAGTCACGCTTGCGATCGATGCCGTGGGCACCACGGGATACGGCGAGGAGCTTTTCGCGCGCGCGTTCCACGCCGACTACCATACGGTCGAGACGGTCGCGCACGCCCGCGCCGCGTGCGCATGCGTTCCCGATGCGACCTTCGTGCTCGACATCGGCGGACAGGATATGAAGGCCATCTGGCTCAACCACGGCGTGCTGACCGATATCGTCGTCAACGAGGCGTGCTCTGCGGGCTGCGGCTCGTTCCTCGAGGGTTTTGCCAAAAACCTCGGAATAGCCGTTGAGGATATCGCGACCGAGGCATTTTCGTCCAAAGCCCCCGCCGTTCTCGGCAGCCGCTGCACGGTGTTCATAAACAGCAGCGTCGTTTCCGAGCAGCGGCGCGGTAAGGGTCCGGGCGACATCATGGCCGGTCTCTGCCGTTCGATTATCGAGAACGTGTTCACCAAGGTCATTCGCGTTTCAAATCTCAACCGTCTGGGCGACAAAGTCGTCGTCCAGGGCGGCACGTTCCGAAACGACGCGGTGCTGCGCGCATTCGAGCAGTATCTGGGCAAACCCGTCACGCGTGCGCCCCACCCGGGGCTGATGGGCGCTATCGGTATCGCCCTGCTCGCGCGCGAGGAATGCCGCAAGGGCGACGCCGGCACGTCGTTTATCGGGCTCGATGCCGTGGAGCGCTTCGAGCATCGCGAGTTCGGCGGCGTTACCTGCCGTCGGTGCAACAACCGCTGCCAGCGCGCGGTCGTGGCATTTGGCGACGGCTCGCTTTACGTCACGGGCAATCGCTGCCCGCGCGGCGGCGCCATCTCATGGGATGAGCTCGTGCGCGAGGTTCCCGCGGCGGAGGAGCTGCGTCCGCAGGGTGCTTGCGAGGCACAGGCACCCGGCACGGGGCGCGACCGGACCGCGGCTGCCCCCAATCTCTTTGTCGACCGCGAGAAGCTGCTGTTCGAGTCGTACCCCACGGTTCCCGTCAGCGGGGGGCGCGATGTCACGATCGGCATTCCCCGTGTGCTCGAGTTCTGGGACACCATGCCGTTCTGGTCGACGTTCTTCAGCACGCTCGGCTTTAAGGTGCGCGTCTCGGGACGCAGCACCAAGGCGATGTACGAGCGCGGTCTGGCGCACGTCACATCCGACACCGTGTGCTTCCCGGCCAAGCTCGTCCACGGGCACATCCGCAATCTCGTCGACGCCGGCGTCGACCGCATCTTCATGCCCATCATCACGACGGTGCCCACCGAAAACACCGCCTCTACCAGCGAGTGGATGTGCGCCGTCGTAAAGGGATACCCCTACGTGATGCGCAATTCCGATAACCCGGAGGAGCGTTTCGGCGTTCCGTTCGATACGCCGCTGTTCCACTGGTACGACGAGGGCGACCGAAACCGCCAGCTCAAGGCGTGGTGCAAGGAGACCTTCGATATCGATGCCGACCTGGTTGCCAAGGCGACCGAGCAGGCGGACCGCGCGCAGCAGACGTTTGAGAACCAGCTGCAGCTGCGCGGCAGGCAGGTGCTCGAGAACGTGCACGAGGACGGCGGCTACGCGGTGGTGATCGCTTCGCGCCCGTACCACAACGACCCGCTGGTCAACCACGGGCTGCCCAAGCTCTTCTCTGAGCGCGGCATCCCCGTGCTGACGCCCGATGCGGTGCCGGGGGTCTGCAACGTCGATCTTTCCAACAGCCGCATCGACATCGTGAACAACTACCATGCGCGCATGCTGTCGTGCGCGGTCATCGTCGCATCGACGCCCGAGCTCGAGCTCGTGCAGATGGGCAGCTTCGGCTGCGGCCACGATGCGTATCTCACCGACGAGATCGCGCGCATGATGGGCGAGATGGGCTCCAAGGTTCCGATGATGATCAAGCTCGATGAGAGCGACGTCGCCGGTCCCATGGGCATTCGCGTGCGTTCGTTTATCGAGTCGGTCAACCGTCGTCGCGCGGAGGAGCGTGCCGAGGGCGCCCGGGTGCACGCGGTCCATCCGCTCGACGACCCGTATAAGGTCAAGTACACCAAGCGCGACCGGCACGACAAGATCGCGCTGGTCCCCAACACTTCCCATGCGTTCTGCAGGCTCATGACCGCGGCGATGCGCAATCAGGGCGTGCGCGCCGAGGCCCTTGATATCGGGCGCGAGGATGCCATCCGCCTGGGCAAACGCTATGTGCACAACGACATCTGCTTCCCCGCGCAAATCGTGATCGGCGAGGCGCTCGCGGCACTCGAGAGCGGTAAGTACGACCCGCACGACGTCGCCGTGGTGACTGGCAAGTATATCGGCGACTGCCGCCTGACGCACTACATGCCCCTGCTGCGCCGCGCGCTCGACGACGCGGGATACGACTATGTCCCGGTGCTCACCAACGACGACGTCGATGCCCACAATGCGCATCCGGGCTTCAAGCTCGGCCTTGGCCCGAGCATCCAGATCGCCTACGGTCTTCCCATGATCGATGCCCTCGAGGCCATGCTTAGGCGCATCCGTCCCTACGAGCTCGAGAAGGGCGCGGCGGACGCTGCGTTCGACCGCGCGCTCGATGAGGTTATCGAGGGCATGGAGCGCTCCGGGCTGAGAGGCCAGGCGACGGGCTTCAAACGCGCGCTTGCGATCATGGACGCCGTTCCGTACGACCGCTCGAACCCGCATCCGACCGTTCTCATCGTGGGCGAGTACCTGCTCAATTTCCATCTCGGCGCCAACCACGAGATCGAGCGCTACCTCGAGGACAACGGGCTCGAGGTCATCGAGGCGCGCATGACCGACGTGATCCGCAAGACCTATTTCTACAAGCATGCGCAGTCGCGCGAGTTCCACGTCGACCTGTCGCTGCCCGAAAAGGCCTGGTACGCCACGGCGGACAACCTGTTCGAGCTCGCGCACGACCGTTGCGACCGCCTGGGCGCGGCGAGCCCGCTCTACGAGCCGCCGACGCGCATGCCCGAGCTCGTGCGCGCGAGCGATAAGATCCTGCACCATACGTTCGATGCGGGCGAGGGCGTGCTGATTCCGGCGGAGATCCTCGAGCACGCCAAGCGCGGCTGCCGCAACTTCGTGATCCTGCAGCCGTTCGGGTGTCTGCCCAACCATGTCGTGGGGCGCGGGCTTATCCATGCGCTCAAGGAGCAGTATCCCACGGCGCAGTTCCTGCCGCTCGACTACGATCCCGACGTGAGCTTCGCCAACGTGGAGAACCGTCTTCAGATGCTCATCATGAACGCCAAGGCGCAGGGGTGCGGTGAGGCGCATGGCGAGACCGCGTAAGGACGCCGATGCGCCCGATGCACGCACCCGTATCATCGAGGCGTTTTGGGAGCTCATCGAGAACAACAGCATCTTCGAGCTGTCGGTTGGCGAGGTGACCCGCGCCGCCCAGTGCAATCGCGGAACGTTTTACTACTATTTTCACGATTTCGATGAACTCGTCGCCATCGCCATAGCCCAGCTGCTGCAGGATAACGAGCTCATCACCGATGCCCTCTGGCATTTTTCGAGCGAGGGCGACCTTTCGGCGTTCGACCGGCGCGACGTCCGCTGCCTGCTGCGGCGCATCGTCATCACCATGAGGGCGGGTGCCGCCGAGCAGGTCGTGCAGGGCATCCATACGATCATCATCGACCGCGTGAGAGAGATCGTCCACCCCGACGGAGAAGAGCTCAAGGCAGATTCGAGCTTTGCGGTGGGCTTTCTGGTCTCGGGCATCATGGGCTTTGTGATGGCGGTCGGCTTTGCCCGGGAGGGCGGCGAGGAGATAGACCTCGAGCAGCCGGGGGACAGCGCGTGCGCGTACCTGAGGGCGGTCGCCATGCAGACGGTGGAAACGGTCGCGCAAGTCGAGGGCGTCGATACATCCGAGCTGCTCGAACGCGTCTCCAAGGAGGCCGATGCCTATCGCGCATCGCGTGCGACGAGTCCCGACGTGGTGAAAGACGCCTAGGGTTTCTCTTGCGGGGCGCCTGTCGCGCATCGCGCGGTGAGTCCCGCGATGCGGTCATAACCTGCATTCATGTGAGCCGGGTTTATAGATATTCCTCCAGCTGTTAACATATACTCTATATGGGTAAAGAGACCAAAGCGCTGCCGCGGGGCGGCGCTTTGCGTTTGAAAAAACTAGCTCGTCTAAGAGGAACTAGCATGTTAGACCGTTTTACCGATCGTGCGCGTAAGGTCATGTCCATGGCCAAGCAAGAAGCGCTCGATCTTCATTCAAATAAGGTGGGCACCGAGCACCTGCTGCTCGCGCTTGCCAAGGAGGACGAGGGCATTGCCGCCGAGGCGCTGCGTTCGCTCGACATCTCCTACGATGACATCATGGATACTCTCAAAGAGGTCCAGACCACGGTTCCCGAGCCCAGTGAGGAGACCGAGGCTGCCAAGCTTGCCTTTACGCCGCTCGTCATTAGCGTGATGGAGCGTTCATTCCGCGTGGCGCGTGAGAACAACCAGACCTACGTGTCGACCGAGCACCTGCTCATCGGTATCGTCGAAGAGGGCAACGGCATGGCCATGGACATCCTCATGCGCCTGGGTGTGTCGTCCGCCTCCATCAAAAAGGCTATCGAGAAACTCACCGCCAAGGACCAGGACAAGAAGCGTCCGCTCGCCGGCGCCGGTGCTGGTCGTCCCGGTGCGGGCCTGCCGTTCTTTAGCGGCTCGGATGCCTCTCAGCAAAAGGGGAGCGGCACCGACACGCTCAAGCAGTTCGCCACCAACCTCACTCAAAAGGCGCGCGACGGCGAGCTCGATCCCGTGATTGGCCGCGAAAAGGAAGTCCAGCGCATGATGGAGATCCTTTCGCGCCGCACCAAGAACAACCCGCTTATCCTGGGCGATCCCGGCGTGGGCAAAACGGCCATCGTCGAGGGCCTGGCGCAGCAGATCGCTGTCGGCAACGTGCCCGAGAACCTCATGAACCAGAACATCTGGACGCTCGACCTGCCGGGCCTCGTTGCGGGCGCCAAGTATCGCGGTGAGTTTGAGGAGCGCCTCAAGAACGTGATCCAGGAGGCCACCGAGGCTGACGACGTCATCCTGTTTATTGACGAGATGCACACCATCATCGGTGCCGGTTCTGCCGAGGGCTCCATCGACGCGAGCTCCATGCTCAAGCCCGTGCTTGCACGCGGTGCCTTCCAGATTATTGGCGCCACCACGGCCGAGGAATTCCGCAAGTACCTCACCAAAGACCCAGCCTTCGAGCGTCGCTTCCAGACTATCGATGTCGAGGAGCCGAGCGTCGAGGACGCCGTCAAGATCCTGACCGCGCTTAAGCCGCGCTACGAGGAGCACCACCATGTGCGCTACACGCAGGGCGCTATCGAGGCTGCCGCGAACCTTTCCAACCGCTACATCCAGGATCGCTTCCTGCCCGATAAGGCCATCGACCTCATCGACGAGGCCGGTGCCCGCGCTCGCATCGCCGCGAATCGTGCGCCCGAGCCGGTGCGCGAGGCCGAGCATCGCATAGAGGAGCTCAAGGCCGCCGCGCAGGAGGCCACCGAGAGCGACGACATGAACAAGGCCGCCGAGATCACCGAGCAGCAGAAGGCCGCCGAGATTGAGCTCGCCGAGGCCAAGGCCGCCTGGACCGCCGAGCTCGACGCCAGCCCGCTCACCATCGACGTGAGTCAGATTGCCGACATCGTGTCCGTGACCTCTGGCGTGCCGGTTTCCTCGCTCACCGAGAGCGAGAGCCGTCGCCTGCTGCAGACCGAAAGCGTGCTCAAGACCCGCATTATCGGCCAGGACGAGGCCGTCGAGGCCGTCGCCAAGGCCGTGCGCCGCAGCCGCTCGCCGCTCAAGGACCCGCGTCGTCCCGGTGGTAGCTTTATCTTCCTTGGTCCCACCGGCACAGGCAAGACCGAGCTCGCCAAGACGCTCGCCGAGTACCTCTTTGGCAGTAAGGACGCGCTCATCAGCTTCGACATGTCGGAGTTCGGCAGCGAGTTCGAGGTCTCCAAGCTTATCGGTAGCCCTCCGGGTTACGTGGGCCACGACGAGGGCGGTCAGCTTACCAAGGCCGTTCGTCGTCACCCGTACTCGGTCGTGCTGTTCGACGAGATCGAGAAGGCGCACCCCGACATCTTCAACATTTTGTTGCAGGTGCTGGAGGAGGGTCGCCTGACTGATAGCCAGGGCAAGACGGTCGACTTCCGCAATACCGTGATCATCATGACGTCCAACGTGGGCGCCCGCGAGATCGCGCAGGATGCGAGCGTCGGTTTTGGCACCACCGGTGAGCAGGGTCTCACGTCGAGCGAAATCAAGGGCCGTGCGATGGGCGAGCTCAAGCGCCTGTTCCGCCCCGAGCTGCTCAACCGTATCGACGACATTGTGGTGTTCCAGAAGCTCTCGGGCGAGAACCTGACCAAGATCGCGCACCTGCTGGTGGACGACCTGCGTCAGCGCCTGATTGCCAACGGCATGAACATCAAGCTCACCGATGCGGCCTATGACAAGATCGTGGCCGAGGGCACCGACCTCACCAACGGTGCGCGTCCGCTGCGCCGCGCCATCCAAAAGCTCATCGAGGACCCGCTGTCCGAGGAGCTTCTGGCCGGCGAGTGGGGCGAGGGCGATACCGTCCTGTGCGACGTGGCCGATGGCAAGTTTGTCTTTAGCCACGGCACGGGCGAGATCCCGGCACCGCGTCCGGCGGGCACACTCGGTGGCGATACCGTCCCGGCGGCACCGCACACCGGCAACGCCTCGCCCGTGAGCGGCGGCGTGACCTCGGGCCCCGGCGGCATGATGCAAGCCGGTTCCGGCGCGCTGTAGGGCGTGGCGACAATTTGATACGCGCAATCGAGGCGCTCCGGAAAGGGCGCCTCGATTTGTAGAGCTGCGGAAGTTGTGACCGTTGCGCTATACGGTCCACCGTTAGCCGATGATGCGAGGGCGCTCGGCGTTTTCGACTGGTTTATGCACGCAAAGTCTGGGAATATACAAGTCGCATGTCTTACTGTCTAACCAGTTGCGCCAAGGAGGCACCATGGACTACAAGATTACCGGCTACGAGCCCGCCCAGCTGTTCCATTTCTTTGAGGAGGTCAGCGCGATCCCCCGTGGGTCTGGCAACGAGAAGGGCATCAGCGATTTCCTGGTCGCGTTTGCCAAGGAGCGCGGTCTCGATGTGTATCAGGACGAGGTCTACAACGTCATCATTCGCAAGCCCGCATCTGCCGGCGCCGAGAATGCCCCGACCGTGATGCTGCAGGGCCACATCGACATGGTGTGCGACAAGCTGGGCTCCGTTGAGCACGACTTTACGACTGATGGTATCGACCTGGTCGTCAAGGACGGCGTCCTCACCGCTAACGGTACCACTCTGGGCGCCGACAACGGTATTGCCGTCGCTCTGATGCTCACTGTTCTCGATGACGATTCGATCGTTCACCCCGCCCTCGAGTGCGTATTCACCACCGACGAGGAGACTGGCCTGGTTGGCGCCGAGACGCTCGACAAGTCCCAGATTATCGCCCGCACCATGATTAACCTTGACTCCGAGGAAGAGGGCGTTGCCACCGTCAGTTGCGCCGGCGGCGTCGTCGTTACCTACACCTGCCCGATCGTGCGCGAGCATAAGACCGGTAGCACCCTCACGCTCGACATCTCCGGCCTGCTGGGTGGTCACTCCGGCAGCGATATCCACCTGGAGCGCGGCAACGGCAACCTCATCATGGCCCGCATCATCGACCGCCTGATGGTTGCCGGCGAGCCCGCCATCGTTAGCTTTAACGGCGGCACCAAGGACAACGCCATCAACCGTGAGTGCAAGGCCGAGCTGGTCTACGCTGATCACGCTGCCGCCGAGGCCGCGGCCCAGATCGCAAAGGGCATCATCGCCGACGTCACTGCCGAGCTCGAAGTCTTCGACCCCGGCTTTACCTGCACCGTCGAGATTGCCGATAACGCTGAGGTCGAGGCTATGGACCAGAAGTCCGCGCTTGCCCTCATCCGCGCCCTGCGTCTTGCCCCTAACGGCGTGATTCGCCGCAACGTCGCCACCGACGGCTCCGTCGAGGTTTCCTCCAACATCGGTGTGGTTGCCACCTCTGACGACCAGGTCAAGATTATGCTGTCCCCGCGCTCCTCGATCACCTCGCTGCAGAACGAGTTCAAGGACCGCCTGCAGACGCTCGCCGATGTCCTGGGCTTCGACGCCAAGTTTGAGTTCGAGTATCCCGGCTGGAGCTATGCCGAGCATTCGCCGGTCCGCGACGTCTTTGTCGAGAGCTATCGCGAGCTCTTTGGCTCCGAGCTGCGCATCGAGTCCATTCACGCCGGCCTTGAGTGCGGCCTGTTTGCCGAGGCCCTGCACGGCCTGGACGCCATCGCCGTGGGCCCGACGCTCTCCGATGTCCACACTCCGGACGAGAGCATGGAGCTTGCTTCTGCCGAGCGCTTCTACGAGCTGCTCATCGACGTCCTCAAGCGCCTCGCTGCGTAAAGGTTGCGCTAGCAGCAGTTCGAGCCACGTGCTAGCGGATTGCAAATGACATTACGAGAGGGGACATCCGAGCTTTTGCGACGGGTGTCCCCTCTCTTTTGTTTGATAATTGCGAAATTAAGGCCACCTAGTCCATTTCTGCCTTGATGAGGTCGAGGGTGCGCTGGCAGTTTTCGCGGACGGGGCCGAGCATATGCTCGCGCAGGTCCGCCATGCCGGGCAGATCGGCGTATTCGTCCATGACCTCTTCCATGCAAATGGGCACCTCGTAGGCGAGGTCCATCATGGTCGCAAAGCAAAACTTCTCGGATAGCCCGGCATCGGTAAGCGCCGCCTCCAGCACGGGGTCGCCCATACCGTGGTATCGGCGGATAGCGCCTGGACCGATGCGCCCCACACGATTTTCGCCGCCAACGCTCATGGCAAGGCGCGCTTTTCGCCGCATACGTTCGTATGCTAAGCCCGATGCGACATCGTACATGGGTGCGAGCGCCGCGTTTGTGCCTTTGCCTAGGATGAGCGAGTAGTTTTTAGCGTGTGCGTCAGGCGCTCCGATAATGGCGTTATAGAACAACATATAGGTAAAAAGCACAAGATTCATGTGGTGGGGGACTGTGTTAATCAGTCGTTCTTGGATGTCTCGTGTAGTTGGTCCTCCGTCGGCGGTGTATTTCTGGGTTGGCAATACACCGAGTGCCTGGCAAAAGTCCTCCTGATGCAGCCTTTCGATATTTCCGCTGCTATTGACCATTCTGTCGTACCGTTCAACGACGAGCGCAGCTTCGTCTTCAAATGTGCAATAGGAGACGTTGGCAGTTGGAATGCCAACACGCCGAGCTGTTTTCATGCAGACGAATTCGTTTAAGGCCTGATGTTTGAACCCAACGACACCATTTTTGAAGATATGGGTAGTGGGGGATGACCCTAGACATTCGCACCATTGTCCATCATGCCAAGCTAGTGCAAATTTGCCTTGGTTGCCGCCCAGGGACCAGCTTTCGTTGGAGCCCATCCATGCCTCTCTTTCGTCATCGCGAATTGCTTTGAGCTTGTGAGCGATTTGAGAATTGGTAAGCGGGCGGTATGCTGAGACCCTGCCGTGGGCGGCATCTAATTGATCGGCTCGACAAAACTGAACGGCCCCCGCGCAGTCAAGACCGATATGGCACAAGAGGGCGACGGGGTTGTTGGATGCAACGTCATGCTCGGCGGCAATAGCGCGACGCTGCTCTTGGCTGTCGGGCAAAAGGCCAAATAGGAACGGACGGACGATGTTATGGCCATATGTGCGATTGGAAAGCGGCATTGTTAACGATAGCGGTGCTCCGCGATAGGTTGGGGCGTATACAAAGCTGCAGAGTCCATGCTCGTCTTGCCGGAGAGTGCCGGCGATTTCGCCACAAATGAGGGTCGCAAGCTCCATTTCTGCCATTTATTTCACAACCTTACAGCCAAAGGAGAGGTCTGAAGTGCCGGAAAGGCCTTGCTCGGCTGCGATTTGGGCCAGCAAGGCACCATAGAAAGCTGGCGTTCCTTGTCGAGCGGGTCGTCTGCCTACGCTTGGCTTTGGCAGGGCATTCGAGTTCGCGATAGGGAGGTCCGCTATCGTCATCGGATGTTCGGAGGGCGATGCGATGGAGTCGTTATCGCTTTGCGCAAAGAGACCTATGCCGAGTGCGTTAAAGACGGTCAACAGCTTGTCGAGCCGAATGCCCGTGGCATCTCCCAGCTCGAGCGATGCGAGCAGGCGCTCCGAAACACCGGCCTTATTAGCGAGGGCGGCACGGGTGAGACCCTGAGCCTCGCGTGCCTGGCGCACGTAGATGCCAGCTTGGCGCGGTGTGGTGATGGGAAGGGTATCCACGGCGATCTCCTAACATGCAGATTTTTGCATCATAGTATGACATGCAAAAGTCTGCATGAAAAGGCCTCATGCAAAAGTCTGCATGAAAAGGCCTCATGCAAAACTCTGCATGAGGCCTCATCCGGACGTTTAGTTTTGAAGGGTGTTTTACAGCGCCAAAATCCCCAGATGCTCCAGCAAAATCTTGAGGCCGATGAGGACGAGCACGACGCCACCCACGATGGTGGCGGGCTTTTCGTAGCGCGCGCCAAAGGTGTGGCCGATCGCTACGCCGGCAACGGAGAAGACAAAGGTCGTGATGCCAATGAGCGACACGGCGGGAACGATATCGACCGAGAGCGCGGCAAACGAGATGCCCACGGCAAGCGCGTCAATCGAGGTGGCGATGGCAAGGATTAGATATTCGCCCAGGTCGATCTTTTCGGCATCCTTGCCGTCGCCTTCGTTCTCGTCCTCAGTAAAGGCTTCCCACAGCATCTTGCCGCCGATAAAGGCGAGCAGGATAAAGGCGATCCAGTGGTCGATGGGGCTGATGATGCCCATGAACTGGCTACCAAGGGCCCACCCAATTACGGGCATGCCGGCCTGGAAACCGCCAAAGAACAGGCCGAGTATCACGGCGACCTTAAGGTTGATCCTTTTCATGCCAAGGCCCTTGCAGATGGATACGGCAAAAGCGTCCATAGAAAGGCCGATAGCGAGCAACACAAGCTCTGCGAGTCCCATAGTCTGGCTCCCTCTCTGCGGGCGGGCCCGCGTGTACCTCTTGGGGGAGTAACAAAAAAGACCCGTGGCGTACGCGTTGCGCGCACAGCCACGAGTCTCGTTCATTAAGGCAAGCCAGGCCGCATCGGCCAGTGTGTTGACTTGCCGCGCCACCGGAGGCGAACCCGATCACGCGACTACTCCCTCATTTATGCGAATCCCGATGCTACCACATGAACAGCTGATTTGGGTTGGGCTCTCAGCTGTGTTCGCTCATTCTGTAAGCATCGGATTTCGCAAGCGCCGCAGGGACAAACCGTGAGAAACTATTTAGCGTTTATGGAGCGTATACGATGGGAGCGATGCCTTGGATAAGAACGAGCTGCAAAAGCGTATGGAACAGGCCATCCGCCTGACGGCACCTGGTCAGCCGATCCGCACCGCCCTCGACATGATCATCGCCGGTCACCTGGGCGCCCTTATCTGCGTCGGCGACACCGAAAACGTGCTCGCTGCCGGTAACGACGGCTTCCCGCTCAACATTTCGTTTACCTCGAACCGCCTGTTCGAGCTTTCCAAGATGGACGGCGCCATCGTTATCGATGGCGACCTCACCCAGATCCTGCGCGCCAACTTCCACCTCAATCCCGATCCCTCGCTCGCCACGAGTGAGACGGGCATGCGTCACCGTACTGCCGCTCGCATGTCGGTGCTCACCGATGCCATCGTGATCTCGGTTTCGGCTCGTCGCGCCGTCGTCAACGTGTACGTCCACGGCAAGAGCTACGAGATCCAGCCCGTCACCACCATCATGAGCTCGGTCAACCAGCTCGTCGCCACGCTCCAGACTACCCGTCAGTCGCTCGATCGCTCCCTGCTGCGCCTGACGGCCCTCGAGCTCGACGACTACGTCACACTCGCCGACATTACCGGTATTTTCTCGAGCTTCGAGATCATGCAGCAGGCAAAGACCGAGCTTAAGGATTGCATTGTCAAGCTGGGTAACCAGGGTAAGCTCGTGCAGATGCAGCTCGAGCAGCTCGCGGGCTCCAGCATGGATACCGAATACGACTTGATGATCCGCGACTACGCGAGCGATTCCTCTGAGGCCAACGCCGAGAAGATTCGCGCCGAGCTGAGCCGTATGACGCCTAAGGACCTGTCCGACCCGCAGCACGTGGCGGCAGTTCTGGGCTATGACGACTTGGACGAGGACTCCGTCATGACGCCGCTGGGCCTGCGCACGCTTTCGCGCGTGTCCGTCGTGCGCGACGGCGTGGCCGAGAAGATCGTCGACGAGTACGGCTCGCTGCAGGAGCTCATGGACGACATCAGCGAGGATCCGGAGCGCTTGGGCGACTTTGGCGTCAACAACCCTGCCATTCTTGCGGACTCGCTGTACCGCATGAAGGGCACCAAACAGGGGAACGCATAATGGCGCCCGTATGCGCCGTGGTCGTTGCCGGCGGCAGCGGCCAGCGCTTTGGAAATCCCGGCGGCAAGCAGCTCGTTAATGTGGCGGGCCGTCCGCTCATGAGCTGGTCCATCCGCGCGTTCGATCGTAGCGATAAGGTCGGCCATATCGTCGTGGTTTGCCCTGCCGAGCGCCGTGCCGAGATGCGCCGCCTGGCCATTGACCCGTTTGACTATGACACGCCCATCAGCTTTGCCGATGCCGGCGATACCCGTCAGGATTCCACCCGTGCCGGCGTGCATGCGGTTCCGGCGGGTTTCGAATATGTCGCCATCCACGACGGCGCTCGTCCGCTCATTACGACCGAGGCCATCGACCACGCTATCGACGTGCTCGTGAGCGACCGTGCCCTCGACGGTGTCGTGTGCGGTCAGCCCGCGATCGACACGCTCAAGATCGTTGACGGCGATAATATCGTCGAGACGCCGCCGCGTGAACTCTACTGGGCAGCGCAGACGCCGCAGATCTTTAGCGTCGATGCTATGAAGCGCGCCCACGCTGCAGCCATTGCCGAGGGCTTTATCGGTACCGATGATTCGTCGCTGGTCGAGCGCATGGGTGGGCGCGTCCGCTGCGTCCAGAGCCCACGCGATAACCTTAAGGTGACGGTGCCCGAGGACCTGCGTCCCGTAACCGCGATTCTGCTTGGCCGCATGGCCGAGGGAGAGGACCTTCCCCATGTTCAGTAACCTGCGCATTGGCCATGGCTACGACGTTCACCGTCTGGTGGAGGGGCGTCGATGTATCATCGGCGGTGTCGACATTCCCTACGAGCGCGGCCTGCTGGGCCACTCGGATGCCGATGTGCTCGCGCACGCCTTGGCCGACGCCATTCTGGGCGCCTGCCGTGGGGGAGACATCGGCAAGCTATTCCCCGACACCGATCCCGCCTACGAGGGTGCCGATTCGATGGTGCTGCTTGCCCGCGTGATGGACTATGCGCGTGAGCTGGGCTTTGAGTTTGTCGATGCCGATTGCACCATTGCCTGCCAGCAGCCTAAGATCACCCCGCATCGCGATGCCATGCGCGCCAACCTTGCCCATGCCCTGGGCGTTGACGTCGAAAACGTGGGCGTCGCCGCCACTACGACCGAAAAGCTCGGTTGGGAAGGCCAGGGCGAGGGAATCGGCGCCTGGGCCGTCTGCCTGCTACAGAAAACCGTTAAGGAGTAACGAATGCGTATCTACAACAGCGCTACCCATAAAAAGGAAGAGTTCCAGCCCATCGAGTCCGGCAAGGTCCGCATGTACGTGTGCGGCCCCACGGTCTACGACAACATCCACATCGGCAACGCCCGTACGTTCATCAGCTTTGACGTGATTCGCCGCTGGCTCATCGCGAGCGGTTACGAGGTCACGTTCGCCCAGAACCTCACCGATGTCGACGACAAGATCATCAAGCGCGCCAACGAGCAGGGCCGTACGGCCGCCGAGGTCGCGACGGAGTTCTCCGACAAGTTCATCGGCGTCATGCGCGCCGCCAACGTGCTCGATCCCGATGTGCGCCCCCGCGCCACCAAGGAGATCGGCCCCATGATCGCCATGATCAAGACGCTTATCGAGCAGGGCCACGCTTACGCAGCCGATAACGGCGACGTGTACTTTGCCGTGCGCAGCGATCCCAACTATGGTCAGGTCTCGGGCCGCAACATCGACGACCTTATGGTTGGCGCGCGCATCGAGGAGAACGAGGACAAGAACGACCCGCTCGACTTTGCCCTGTGGAAGGCCGCCAAGCCCGGCGAGCCCAGCTGGCCGAGCCCCTGGGGCGAGGGCCGTCCCGGTTGGCACACCGAGTGCGCCGCCATGGTGCATCGCTACCTGGGCACTCCGATCGACATCCACGGCGGCGGCTCCGACCTTGCCTTCCCGCATCACGAGAACGAGTGCGCCCAGGCCACCTGCGCCTGGCACCAGGGCTTCTCCAACACCTGGATGCACACGGGCATGCTGCTGGTAGACGGCGAGAAGATGTCCAAGTCGCTCGGCAACTTCTTTACGCTGGCCGAGGTCCTCGAGCAGCACTCCGCTGCCGCCCTGCGCCTGCTGATGCTGCAGACGAGCTATCGCTCGCCGCTCGACTTTTCTTGGGAGCGCCTGGAGGGTGCCGAGAACTCGCTCACGCGTATCGCCGGTACGGTCGAGAACCTGCGTTGGGCCGCGAACCACGCGACGGCCGATGCCGACGAAGCGGCTGCCGAGGCGTTTGCCGCCAAGGCCGCCGAGACCCGCACCACCTTTAAGGAGTGCATGGATGACGACTTTAACACCGCCGGTGCCATGGGTGCTGTCTTTGGCTTTGTGACCGAGTGCAACCAGTACCTGGAGCAGGCGGGCGATGCTGCCGACAAGGCCGCTGCCCTGGCCGCCGCCGATACGCTGGTCGAGCTGCTCGATACGTTTGGCGTCGAGCTTCCCGAGCCCAAGGTCGAGCTGCCGCTGGGCCTGCTGGGCGTTGCCGCCGGCCTGGTCGCCTACACGGGCGACGACGTGGACGAGGCTGCTGCCAAGATTCTCGAGGCCCGCGCCGAGGCCCGTGCCGCCAAGAACTGGGATCTGGCCGACGCCATCCGCGACCAGCTCAAGGACCTGGGCCTGACGATTGAAGATACCGCCGCCGGCACTCGTATCAAATCTCTCTAATCCCCGCGGGTTTCCCAAGCACCCGACCTTGCCGTTCAAACCGTCGCTCGCGTACTCAAGTACGCGTCGCTCCTCTTTCACGGCAATCTCGGGCACTTGGAAAACCCGTACCGACCGCCCGAATTAATATTCATGGGCGGTCGTTTATTTTGTTTCGTTTGATAGTTGTATTTAGGAGGTCGCTTTATGGCCGACAATCGCAAGCGTGCGCCTCGTGGCGGCAAGCAGGCTGCTTCTGGCTCGCGTCCGATTCGCCGCAATGACCGCGCTGCCGCTCCCAAGGGCCAGCGCGATCGCGCCCAGGCCGCACGTCCGCAGCGCGATCGCAACCGCGACGCTGTCCAGGCTCCCAAGGGCGAGTTTATCGAAGGTCGTCGTGCTGCCGCCGAGGCGCTACGCACTGGTTTTCCCATCAAGTGCGCGCTCATTGTCGAGGGTGGAGAGCGCGATGCCGCCTTGTCGCGCCTGGTCGACGACCTCAACGCCGCGGGCGTCCGCATTAAGTATGTGCCGCGTGCGCAGCTCGACGCACTGTCGAGCCATGGCGCTCATCAGGGCATCGCACTCGAGGTTGGCAACTTCCCCTATGCTGATGTCGCCGATATTCTCGACCGCGCAGGCGACGGTCCGGCGCTTGTCGTCGTGCTCGACCATGTGACCGACGACGGCAACTTTGGCGCCATTGTGCGCTCCGCCGAGGTCGTGGGCGCGGCCGGCGTCGTCATCGCCAACAAGCGTGCCGCCGGCGTGACCGTGGGCAGCTACAAGACCTCGGCCGGTGCTGTCATGCATCTGCCTATCGCGCAGGTTCCCAATATTGCCCGTGCACTCGATGACCTCAAGGCCGCTGGTTTTTGGGTGGGCGGCGCCTCCGAGCACGCCGAGGGCAGCTGCTGGGATGCTCCCTTCGAGGGCCGCGTGGCGCTCGTCATGGGCTCCGAGGGCGACGGCATCTCGCGCCTGGTGCTCGAGAAATGCGACTTTTTGACCAAGCTTCCCCAGCGCGGCATGACCGAGAGTCTCAATGTTGCCCAGGCGACCACGGCGCTGTGCTTTGAGTGGCTGCGCCGCAACGTCGGCGAGCTCATGGGGGAGGAGTAGCGCATGTCCAAAAAGAACCGTGCCAAGTCCAAGGCCAAGCGCTTTGGCGAGGGCTCGGCCAAGCCGATTGTTTCGGCCGCGACCTACGGCGTGGGCGGCAATGCGTTTGCGCAGGCCATCGCCGACCCGGTCTCGACGGTGCACTCCAATAAGCCCGAGCTGCTGGTGGTCGACGGCTACAACGTGATCCACTGCACGCCGCGCTACGAAAAGCTCGTGTACGACCATTCAGACGATCCGTATTCCAGCGACGTTCACGATATGGCACGCACCGCCCTCATCAACGACGTCGCCGCCTTTGCCCAGGGCCGCTACGAGGCCGTGATCGTGTTCGACGGCGCGGGCAATATCTCCAACGAGCGCCCCAACCTGCCGGCCCGCGGCGTGCGCATCGAGTTTTCGCCGACGGGCGTTTCTGCCGATACCGTGGTGCAAAAGCTCTGCATCGAGGCGCGCGAGGAAGGCCGCGCGTGCTCCGTGGTATCGAGCGACGGCACGATCCAGGCCGTCGTCATGGGCAAGGGCGTCACGCGCATCTCGAGCCGTATGCTGGTGGACGAGATCAAACAGATCGACAACGACGTGCACGAGGCCGAGGAGGCCCCGCAGATCAAGATGACCCTGGGCAGCCGTCTAAGCCCCGAGGCCCTGGCCAAGCTCAAAGCTCTGCGCGGGAGGTAGGGGAGTTGGCGGGGCGATGCTGTCTCGCTAACTCCATTCAGCGATGTCGATCATTCTTTCGAGGCGCCATGTTAGCGCCTCTTTTAGATAAGGCAGTCTCGCTGTAAGAGCGTCGTTTTTGGATAGGATTTCGATTGCCTCGTCAACGAAACCCTCGAGTTTGTCGCCGTCAAACCAGCCCATGTCCTCGACGAGCAACATTTGTTTGGCGGGGCTTGAATGAAATTGTGCGCTGGTAAAACTGTGCTCTCCCGCCCTAAGCTCCTCTAGTGATATGTTGCACCAGAGTGATGAGCCCGAATCGAAGATAGGGGCAGGTCTGCAGGCTAGCGTGTTTACGTTTCGCACAAGGCCAAAGTTACGCCAATGACGATCGTAGTTGGCGATGATGTCGTCGCACACGATCATGCGGTCAAGGGCGTCTTTTATATCCGTCGCTCCAAGCTCCTCGCAGTTTGCTACATACCGTTCGTAATCGGTTAGTCGCTTGTCTGCATTTGCATGCTGGTTTACATAGAACGCAGGGACATACTCTTCTTCATCAGTTAAGAAGACATCGCATATGCTCAGGGCGGAAGTGCCCGTGCCCTCGAGCGAGTAAGGCACATAATCGCAAGCGTTTAGGATGCGACGGTGAAGTGCAGTCGCCACCAGCTCGTTATAAGGTTCCTGGTTTAGATGTGCACCTGCCTTGTGGAGGATTCGACGGTCATCCTCGCATGTCCAGTACTTTTGAAGATTGCCGTCCGAGGTGTTATCGGGCTTTGCGGCAGCTGCCTTGCCCTCTGGGGCGAAGGGCGCGATGCTGAGAGAGACGTCGTCAAAAGCATTATTGAAGAAATTGATATCTTCCCACGCGAGACCGGAGTCTTGGGGCCTAATCCAATACTGGTCGGATAAGGAGAGGCCAAGATTTCGCTGGACGAGTTCATCGGGAACATCGACTGCGGCTTCTGCAAGCAGGGAGGCTAGTCCAATGCGTGCGAGCGGGATACCGCGGCCGCGCCACCAGATGCGGAAGGAGTCGAGCGATATGGGGCTATTGGGGCCAAATACTCCAATAGGGGCGTGGGCGTAATCGACGTCGGCGCCGATGTGGGTGAAGTCTTTTCGCGATGTGCTGTAGACCAGTTGGGCTACTTCGTGCGTGCGGTTCATGAGGGTAAATGCGACTTCGCTTTTCCCATGCCCACGACGAGGTCGTCCCCCTCTTTTGGTTGCGGAGCGGAGTCGCGCGTCTACGCTGTCTTTGTCGATGAGCCACACGCCAGAAGCCTTGCGGGCGGTCAGCGCGCCGTTCTTAATGAGCTCCTGCACCCTGCGCGGGCTGATGCCGAGCAGCTCGGCTGCTTCCTTGGTAGTCAACATCGCGAAACCCTTCGCCAGAACGAATAGTTTTATATAGCCAATTGTAATTAAAACTATTCGTTCTGGCGAATGGTTTTAAGATTGAGGGCGCACTGACAGAAATGAACGGGCCTGGTACGCGCTGTTGCTGGATTTTGCATATTTATATAACGCCGTGCGGCCTGTTGCGCCCCGTCCGCAATTCCATTATTCTTAACAGGCTTCGCGCGAAAGCGCCAAGTGTGCCAGTGTGGCGCAACGGTAGCGCAACTGATTTGTAATCAGTGGGTTGCAGGTTCGATTCCTGTCACTGGCTCCATGAGAGTTTCGGGCTCTGTCTCTATATGGGACAGAGCCCGTTTCTATTTAGGTGGCGCGCCATCAGGTTAGCGCCCATCCCGTTTTTGGTTTGTCTCGTCCTCCAGTTTGTCTAAATCTGTAACACCAAGACCGATATTTGGCATCTAACTGTTACAGATTGAGATGAAACTTAGGGTGTTTTAGGAATATCTTGATCTGTAACATGTAGAAGCGGAATAGGCCTCTTGCTGTTACAGATCGAGACAAGGGCGGGTGCGGACCTGGATGTTCTGCTCGAGCGTGGATTTCTGGACACGCGAGCGAAGAAAATCTTCCGACCGGAGAACGAGCGTGGATAATTAACTTGGATAGGGAGCTAAGGTAAACACCGATTGTCTATCGAAGGCTTTAGAAACGACGACCCCGATTTCATTGTGGAATCGGGGTCGTTTGTGCCTGAGGAATCCGAATGGATTAATCGAGCTCCTAAGGGACTTCTTGGGTTCTTGCTAATGGTCTGTCGAGGATGTCCCCAATGCAAGCAGCGGGCATCTACTCAATATAGTTGGGATTCTTCTTGATGATCACGCGTGCAGCGATGAACGAGACGACGATGGCGATGACGGCGACAACGCACGCCAGAACGAAGTTGCCCATGGATCCATCGGGAGCGATAAAGATCAGCGCAGAAAGAAGACCGGGGCATGCTCCCGCAACATACTCCTTCAGGACGAAGATACCTGCAGGGAGTCCCGCGCAGAGGGCGCCGATTGCCGTGCCGACAAGCAGGCGGGGACGCTCGATGAGGCAGCCGTAAAATGCGGGCTCAGTTACGCCACAGAGTGCGGTGACGGCAACCGTGGTGACCATACCTCTCTTCTCCTTGTTGCCTTTCATTGCAGTTGCCAAGGCGAGACTCGTGCCGCCAATGCAGAGGTTTGAGATGAAGCCAAAGATGATGGGCGCCCAGCCGAGCTGCGCCAAGCTCGTAACTTCGATCGCGATGTAGGCCTTATCAAGACCGAGCATGACAAAATAGGGGTTAAGGGCTGCAAGGATTGGAGTAGCAATAAATGCCACGTTATCCATGAGCCACGTGGCGGCATCACTCAGCGCGTAGCCCATCATGCTGCCGGCGGGGCCGAGGATAATCAGCTCAACAGGCACGACGATGAACATGGTGAGCAGCGGCTTCAAGAACAGTTTGGTAATGTCGGGGATGATTTTCTGAAGACCGCGATCAACAAAGTACATGAACACAACGCCCAGTACGATTGGCACCACCGTGCTCGAGTAGTCATTCGTCGGGATGGGGATGCCAAGAAAGTCGAGACCCTCAGCACCGCTAATAGACGAGCTAATCATGATTGCGCCCAGCAGTGCGCCCATGATAGGCTGCATCTTCATGACGGCGGCGAGCTGATAGCCGAGGTAAACGGGCAGGAAGCTAAATGAGGCGCTGAAGATCGCCAGCAGAACCTGGGCGGTTCCGCTATCGGTGCTCAATCCACAATAATTGACCAGGAGATTCTTGATCGAAAGAATGAGTCCGCCAACGATGAGCGCCGGGACGATGGGCATGAATACCTGTGCAGAGACGTTCCCGAATTTCTCAATCAAGCCCATGGCGGTGTTACCGCTTTTAATGCCTTCTGCAAGGTCTTTGGCGGTTTGGGCATCGTCGGCAACCGTGCCACCGCCGACTTCGATTCCCGCGAAGTCGAGGAAGTCGTTGTAAGCCTCGGTGACGTTGGGGCCGATGATCACCTGAAGCTGGCCACCGCTGACTACTGCCCCGAGCGCCTGGTCGGCCGATTTGGCGAGCTGGAGATCGATGATCGAGGTGTCTCGTGCGTCGATGCGAAGGCGCGTCGCACAATGAGTTACCGATGTAATGTTCTCTTTGCCGCCAACAGCCTTTAAGACTGTTTCGGACATTGCCTGATATTTCATCTCTTTCTCCTAACCTTCCTGCTCCTGATACTTCGAGATAAGGTTTCGGTACCAATACCAGCTCTTTTTGGGGGTGCGCTCCAGATTGTTCTCGAAGTCGATATGGACAAGTCCGTATCGTTTTTCGTAGCCGTTGATCCAGCTATACAGATCCATCGTCGACCAGAGGTAGTAGCCCTCAACGCGCGCGCCGTCGCGCTTAGCCCTCATCATGTGCTCGATGAACTGGCCCAGAAGCTCGATGCGGTCATCATCGTGGATCATTCCGTCTGCGTCTGGTTGCTCATAGGCGCCATGTCCGTTTTCCGTAATAAAGATGCGGGGCGCGTCATAGCGCTCGTGGACATCCATGATGGTTGAATACATGCAACTTGGGAGTATTTCGCGGCCCCATTTATTGCGGGGAACATTGCTGTCGCGGGCGCTTTCAAACAAGGGCGCAATGCATTTTCCTTCGACCTTTTTGCTCGAACCGCCCTTATTGTTCGCCGAAACGGCAAGCTCTCCACCGTGCCAGTCGGTTACATACTCTCGGCAATACACGTTGAGTCCAATAAAATCGACTTTACCGTCTCTGAATTCTTCTACGTCATTTGGGGATCGATAGAGCGAGACGCCAAGTTTTTCAAGGATTTCGTCCATTTCTGGCGGCAGTTGACCCTGAAGTGCTGGTGCCAGAATCATGCGATTGGCGAAAAAGTCTGCGTATCGAAATACGTCATCGGGGTGCTCGGTTGCCGGGTCGAGTTCGACAACGCCGCCATCGTGGACGGCGCCGATGATGCCGTCGTAGCCCATTTGACGATATGCTCGGACTGCGAGTGCGCTTGCGCGCATCAGGTTGTACTGAAACTGCATGTACGACTGAACGTCGAGCGATCGATTGGGGGGATAGTTGCCCAACATGTTTACGCAGTAGCTGTAGAAATGCGGCTCGTTAACGGTAGCCCAGATTTTGACGCGGTCTCCAAAGCGCTCAAAGCAAATCTTGGCGTATTTGCAGAACCACTCTGCCATATCGTTGTTCAGCCATCCGCCTTTGCAAGCAAGCGTGAATGGCAGATCGTAATGGAACAGCGTAACGTTGGGCTCTATGCCATTTTCGAGGCAGCAATCAATGACCCGATTATAAAAATCGATACCCTTTTCATTCACTTCGCCGATACCCGTGGGGATGATTCGACTCCATGAAAGAGAGAAGCGATAGGTGTTTTGTCCGCCTTCTTTCATCATGCGGATATCTTCTTCATAGCGATGGTAGAAGTCGCAAGATACATCACCGTCAACATGGTTGATGTTCTTATTGCTTGTGTGGTTAAAGAAATCCCACTCGCCAAGGCCTTTGCCGTCTTCGTTCCAGGCACCCTCGCACTGATAAGACGCCGTGGCGGAACCCCAGAGAAACGGGATGTTGTTCACGTTGCCCATGAATCCCCTTTCCATCATTCAACACGGTGGATACGTGTGGCGGAATTACGATTAAGATGACGTCAACTGATTTGAATCATAGGAGAACGACCAAAGCTGTTTGATTCAATAAATGAACTATGATTTCGAGGAGAGCGGAAAGAGGGATCACGTGAATATCAATGACTTCGATGTGCTCAATCGCATTAGCTCCATCATCAACAGCGAGTTTGGGTCAAACGATGCCGCCATCGCTCGATATCTCATCGCTCACATTAGGCGTTCGAGCGAAATCAATGTTGCCGCAATAACCCGCGATGCATTCGTGACCCGTTCCGCTGTTCGTCGTTTCTGCAATCGATTGGGCTACCAGTCTCTTAGCGATTTGAAAGAATCATTTACTCAGTCAGTCTTTCCAAGCGACTTAAGCCATCGAGAGGAGGAATTTGGCTACGAGGAATACAGGGCAGAGCTCGACGTTCGCATGATCGAGATGTTCGCTGAGGTTGAAAGCGGCGTGTCCGATATCGCTATTAAGCATCTTGTCGACGAAATTGATGGCCATAAAAACGTTGAAATCTGGTGCACCAATAATGTGAGCGCCAATCTCGTACGATTTCAGCAGGAAATGTTTTATGCGGGCAAGATAGTTCGCATAGTTGCTGGGGCTAACGTCGCGGAATTGAAAAACATGGGAGACGCTTCGCAGTCATTGATAATTCTCGTATCGGTCTCCGGGCTATTTGCGTCACAGGCGCGTGAGTATCTTGATTGCCGTTCGGGCAGGAAGATTCTAATTACTGCGTTTAGCAACGATGACAAATCGAGGTCTTTTGACCGTGTATATCGTCTTGGTAATGCGGGAAACGGAATTGACCGACTCGGCGTTTATTCGAAATACGCCATGACTTATTTTTTCGACTTGCTATCGTCGTGTTACTTGAGTCGCTACCCCTGCACCAAGGGGGAGCCGCTCTATGGGTCTACTTTGGCCTGGCCCGAGTAGTTGCGGCTTTACAGTTCTCTCGCCTGGAGAATGAACGTGGATAATCTGCCACTTTGGCCTTAGAGCCGCGCTAAAAGTGGGAGATAATCCACGCTCGATCGTGGCGTGGAAGCCCGATCTCGACCTATATATAGGTGCAAATAAGCCGGTATCGAAGTTCGATACTGAAGGTGTACTCCACTACACCAAAGTGTTACCTCGGGAAACGTCACCTCAGTATCCAAAACCACCGTCCTTCATATCCAAACTCAACAAAACCGCAGGTCACAGCTATATAGATACGCCCGGCACCGTGTATCTAGAGGTTTTCGTTGACAGCCCCCAAGGTTGCATCGTATTATCTTTTTCGTTCGCGGGGGCGGCGGTCCAAAAGACCAAAGGACCTGCGGATACTTGAACGATTGGGAGTTTGCCCGAGTGGTTAATGGGGACGGGCTGTAAACCCGTTGGCTCTGCCTACATAGGTTCGAATCCTATAGCTCCCACCCGTCAAGTGCCTGTATAGCTCAGTCGGTAGAGCACTTCGTTGGTAACGAAGAGGTCACCAGTTCAAGTCTGGTTGCAGGCTCCATCCGGCGGTGTAGCTCAGTTGGTTAGAGCACACGGTTCATACCCGTGGCGTCACTGGTTCGAATCCAGTCACCGCTACCATAGGTAACACGGTGGCTTCTCAATAGTATGTTGAGAGGCCACTATGGTATAAAGGCAAAGTCCCGTCCGGGGACGACCTGTTAAGAGGAGGGCTTTATGGCCAAAGAGAAGTTTGAGCGCACTAAGCCGCATGTTAACATCGGCACCATTGGTCACGTCGACCACGGCAAGACCACGCTGACCGCTGCCATCACCAAGGTTCTCTCCGAGACCGAGGGCTGCAAGGCTGACTTCACTGCGTTCGAGAACATCGACAAGGCTCCCGAGGAGCGCGAGCGCGGCATTACGATCTCCGTCTCCCACGTCGAGTACGAGACTGCTGCCCGTCACTACGCTCACGTTGACTGCCCGGGCCACGCTGACTACGTCAAGAACATGATTTCCGGTGCTGCTCAGATGGACGGCGCTATTCTGGTCATCGCCGCAACCGACGGCCCCATGGCTCAGACCCGCGAGCACATCCTGCTCGCCCGTCAGGTCGGCGTTCCCTACATCGTCGTCTTCCTGAACAAGTGCGACATGGTCGACGATGACGAGCTCATCGACCTCGTCGAGATGGAGACCCGTGAGCTCCTCTCCGAGTACGATTTCCCCGGCGACGACATCCCCGTCATCCGTGGTTCCGCTCTGGGCGCTCTCGAGGGCGACGCCAAGTGGATGGACGCCATTCGCGAGCTCATGAACGCTGTCGACGAGTACATCCCGACGCCTGCTCGTAACAACGACCTCCCGTTCCTGATGGCCGTTGAGGACGTTATGACCATCTCCGGCCGTGGTACCGTTGCTACCGGTCGTGTCGAGCGCGGTGAGCTCAAGCTCAACGAGCCCGTCGAGATCGTCGGCATCAAGGATACCCAGAACACCGTCGTTACCGGTATCGAGATGTTCCGTAAGTCCATGGACTTCTGCGAGGCTGGCGACAACGTCGGTCTGCTGCTCCGCGGCATCAAGCGCGAGGACATCGAGCGCGGCCAGGTTCTCTGCAAGCCCGGTTCGGTTACCCCGCACACCAAGTTCACCGGTGAGATCTACGTTCTGACCAAGGAGGAGGGCGGCCGTCACACCCCGTTCTTCGATGGTTATCGTCCTCAGTTCTACTTCCGTACCACCGACGTTACCGGTACGGTCAAGCTCCCCGAGGGCACCGAGATGGCTATGCCTGGTGACCACATCACCATCGAGGGCGACCTCATCCACCCGATCGCCATGGAGGAGGGCCTGCGCTTCGCTATCCGCGAGGGTGGCCACACCGTCGGTTCGGGCATCGTCTCCACGATCATTGAGTAAATTAGCTCTTTGATATAGCTGACTTAGAGAACCCGGCACTTATATGGGTGCCGGGTTCTTTTCTGCAATGGATATTGAGCCGTTGCTGGTGTCGAGAGGATCGATAATGGTCCTGGATGCACCGTCGATTAGCTCTCGATGGCTTCATTGATGTGTTCCAAATATGAATGGATCCACCGAGAACCAATTGACTCGAGGTTTTCATTGACAGCACTTACGTGGAGCTGATAAAGTAACAACTCGTGCCCGTACGGGGCGGAAATGAAAGGTTCAGGATACATGCGTACTCTAGTTACTCTTGCGTGCACTGAGTGCAAGCGCCGCAACTATACGACCACCAAGAACAAGTCGACCATGCCTGATCGTATGGAGATCAAGAAGTATTGCCCCTGGTGCCGTCACCACACGCTGCACAAAGAGACTCGCTAGTCTCTAGTCACATACGCCAGTAGTTCAATTGGTAGAGCATCGGTCTCCAAAACCGAGTGTTGAGGGTTCGAGTCCTTCCTGGCGTGCCAGTCATTATTCCGTAAGCTCCCACTTGGGGGCTTACGGTTTACTCATGTATAAGCGCATTGCGCGGAGGTAACCCAAATGGCCAACAAGAAGAACAAGAAGAAGGCTCAGCAGCCGGCACCTGCCAACAAAGCTGCCGCCAACTCCAAGGTTGAGGCCAAGAAGGCCGTTGCCAAGAAGAACGAGAAGGCTGCGAAGTCCAAGAAGAACGAGAAGCCTGGTTTCTTCGCCCGCACCAAGAAGTATTTCGCTTCGGTCAAGTCCGAGATGAAGCGTGTCACGTGGCCCGATAAGAAGGAGCTCGTGAACTACTCGGTTGTTGTTTGCGCTTCTCTGATCGTCGTCGGCGTCGTCATCGCTCTGCTCGATGCTGGCTTTGGCGAGGCTCTTGCTCTGTTCTCTGGATTGAGGGGCTAAACCATGTCTAAGCGTTGGTACGTCGTTCACACTTACTCTGGATACGAGAACCGCGTTAAGTCCGATCTCGAGCATCGCATCGAGACTATGGGCATGCAGGACCGTATCTTTGATATCGAGATTCCTATGGAGCGCGTCACCGAGATTAAAGAGGGTGGCAAGCGTGAGACCAAGGATTCCAAGATCTTCCCGGGTTATGTCCTGGTCCGCATGGAGATGGATGACGATGCTTGGACGTGTGTTCGTAACACGCCTGGCGTCACCGGTTTCCTAGGCGGCAACGGCAAGCCCGCTCCGCTTTCCCGCGACGAGTACAACAAGATGACTCGTCGTCCCGGTAAGGGCGATTCGCCCAAGCGCACCTCGGTTGATATTGAGGTCGGTACGTCCGTCCGCGTCACCGATGGCCCGCTTACCGACTTTGATGGCAAGGTCTCCGAGGTTAACACCGAGGCTGGCAAGCTCAAGGTCACGCTGATGATCTTTGGCCGCGAGACGCCGGTCGAGCTCGACTTTAACCAGGTCGCTGTCATCGCTTAAGTTTTCGTCCGTTCGCGCGAGCGTGCTTCTTCTGTGACTGCTCATCTCAGGAGTGCTTCTAACACGTGCGTGCTTACGATATAGCAAGTACTTCACACTCGTGATTCGAAAGGAATGACCATGGCTGAGAAGAAGGTTGCCAACGTCATTAAGCTCCAGATTCCTGCTGGTGCAGCAAACCCCGCTCCTCCCGTCGGCCCCGCCCTGGGCGCTGCTGGCGTGAACATCATGCAGTTCTGCCAGGCCTTTAACGCCGAGACGCAGGACAAGAAGGGTGACATCATCCCCGTTGAGATCTCTGTCTACGAGGACAAGTCCTTCTCCTTCATCACCAAGACCCCGCCGGCGGCTCACCTTATCAAGAAGGAGCTGAACCTCAAGTCTGGTTCCGCTAAGCCCCAGGCTGACAAGGTTGGTCAGCTCTCCCAGGAGCAGCTCACCAAGATCGCCGAGATCAAGATGCCGGACCTCAATGCCAACGACATTGACGCCGCCAAGAAGATCATCGCCGGTACCGCCCGTTCCATGGGCGTCACCATCGCTGAGTAGCGATTTCTTATGGTAACGGCGGGTGCTCCGACCGGGGCGCCCGTTAAATGTGTGCAATAGGGCACACGATACGATGTGGGAGGGCTCACGCCCGTTTAACCACAGGAGGTAATGCACATGGCTAAGCATGGTAAGAGCTATAACGCCGCTGCCGAGAAGATCGACCGCGCCACGCTCTACACCCCCCTTCAGGCTGCCAAGCTCATCAAGGAGCTCGACACCGCCAAGTTCGACGAGACCGTCGAGGCTCACTTCCGTCTGGGCATCGATACTCGTAAGGCTGACCAGAACATCCGTGGTTCCATCTCCCTGCCCCACGGCACCGGCAAGACCGTTCGTGTTGCCGTCTTCGCCGAGGGCGAGAAGGCCCGTGAGGCTGAGGCTGCCGGCGCCGACATCATCGGTTCCGACGAGCTCGTCGCCCAGATTCAGAAGGGCGAGATCAACTTCGACGCCGCTATCGCTACGCCGAACATGATGGCCAAGGTTGGCCGCATCGGTAAGATCCTTGGTCCCCGTGGCCTCATGCCGAACCCCAAGCTCGGCACCGTGACCATGGACGTCGCCAAGATGGTCTCCGAGCTCAAGGCTGGCCGCGTTGAGTACCGCGCCGACCGCTACGGCATCTGCCACGTGCCCCTGGGCAAGAAGTCCTTCTCTGAGCAGCAGCTCGTCGAGAACTACGCTGCCCTGTACACCGAGATTCTGCGCGTCAAGCCCTCTTCTGCTAAGGGCAAGTACGTCAAGTCCATCTCCGTGTCTTCCACCATGGGCCCTGGCGTCAAGGTCGATCCCGCTGTCCAGCGTGACTTCCTGGCTGAGTAACTGCTAGTTACTGCCTGAGTACAGCAAGCATTGCTAAAGAAACCCGGTTCTGCCTTGTGCAGGACCGGGTTTCTTGCTATCGCGTCAAAAGCACCATAAAGGGGACAGTGTCCCCTTTATGGTGGTTACCAGGGTGTTCTGGCTGTTGAAGACTCGATGGCTTCGTGGCGTTTGAGCTCGCGGCGCATGGTTTGTGAGTTGAGCCAAGCTGCTTGCCAGCCGCGGATGGGGTAGTGCGTCTGGTCGAGCTCAAACTGCGTATAGCCGCAGGCGTTGATGATCGTCGTTCCACACACATGCTGACGCTCGCGCTGAAAATCGCAACCGTAGCTTTGGTGCACATGCCCGTGCACCATGTAGTCGGGATTCCAGGATTCGAGTGCTGTGTTAAAACACTCGAATCCTCGATGCGGCAGATCGTCCAGATCACCCATACCGGCGGCGGGTGCATGGGTAAGCAGAATGTCGCACCCGCCGACCATCCTAACCTTACGCGACAGCTTACGCATGCGCTTGGACATCTCGCGTTCGGTGTACATGTTGGCGCCGTCGCGATAACGCATGGACCCGCCAAGGCCCGCAATGCGAATCCCTCGGTACGTGTACACGCTGTCCTCTACGCAGATACATCCACCCGGTGCATGACGTGCGTAGCGGTCATCGTGATTGCCGCGCACGTAGATGAGCGGTTTGTTGATGACCGTAACCAAAAACTCAAGATAGTCCG
Source organism: Collinsella sp. (assembly GCA_022713905.1). Lineage (GTDB taxonomy): Bacteria > Actinomycetota > Coriobacteriia > Coriobacteriales > Coriobacteriaceae > Collinsella. Next base: position 2,947 of record JAIHTM010000002.1, on the reverse strand, counting down.
GGTCCAGATCGCCGGCGGACAAAATCAGGTCGACGCCCTCAAAGCGTTCCTTGCGAAAGCACTCCCAAAGGCATCGTTCTTCGGTATCGGCTATGGCAAGGATTTTCATAGGGCAGGGACTTTCGGCTCATCGTCGAGCTGCGGAATGGTGCCTACCACGTTATCCGCCAGCCAATTCATCTCGACAATCTGCGTGCTCGGCAGCGGAGGGAAGCCTTCGATCTGTACCACGCCGTTCTGACTGTGGAGCTCGCCGCCAAAGGGGTTGATGGATCCCTCGACAATGCCGTTGCGGAGCAACTGCACGAGTTTGCGCGTCTGGTAGGGTAGGCCCGGAGCGTAACGGATGTCGATAACGCCGGAGCTCATGCCGTACCAGTAGTTGACGGCGCGCACTTGGTTGTCATCGCTGGTCTCGTCCCACGTGCCGTGCAGAAGGCTGCGAACGATGAGCTCGTAGTAACGGCCCCAGTTCCATACCGGCATGGCGATGCCGGTAACCTTGCCATCGACCAAGCGGTGAAGCCCGTAGGCGGTGGGATCTTCCAGCGACTTTGACATATCGGCGCCGGTCATGACGCTCACGCCTTCGCGGCACATGGCCTCGGCGAGACCTCCAGCGGGCACATCGCCCCAGGTCAGGATAATTTGCGCGCGCGGGTCGAGCAGCGAGGCGCCAATCGCAAAGGCGTTGATCTCGCTGAGTGCGCCCGAGGCGAAGACCGACGCGTGGTAACCGATGCGGTGGTTGTCCGCCATGCTGGCCGCGAGGGCGCCCAGCAGAAACTTGGCCTCGTACATCTTGCCAAAGTACGAACGGACGCTTTGATGGGGAAGGCCGATAGAGCAGTTGAGGAACCGAATCCGGGGATACTCAACGGCAGCCCTGAGCGTGTATTCCATCAGGCGGTGCGAGGTCGAGAAGATGACGTTTGCTCCATGTTTGACAGCCGTTTCCACGGCGGCGTAGAACACATCCGGATCGTGACAGTCCTCGAACGCCTCGGTGCACACGATACCGCCAAAGTGCTCATCGAGATACTGACGCCCTTGGTCGTGCAGGCTGTCCCAGCTCGACGTCGCACAGGGGAACTCATGGATAAAGGCGATGCGCAGGGGGTTGGCCGTCGAGTAGACGGTCTTGCCCATAAAGAAGTTGAGCACGCCAGCGGCGGACTTGGCGGGCGTTTCTTCCTCGTCGACGCTCGGTGCTTCGACAAGATCGACCTTGTCCTCGTCATTTTTGCCGGCAATGACCAGCTCGCGCCAAATCTTGCACAGGCGGTTTACGACGATATCCGTCGGCGTATCCAGCAGGCGGTCCTGGTTGTACACATTGAGGTACACGAGCATGGCGTCGGCAGGCGTAATGTCCAGGTGGTCGCCGCCTGCGCGAAGGTAGGCGCGCTTAAAGAGCAGGAAGGTGTGGCGCAGGTAGTCGACCTTTTTCTGCGGCCATTTTTCGATAAGGTTCTGACCGAGCATCTTGGCGAGCGTTTCGTAGCTTCCCTCACGCGAGAACTCGATCTCGTATAGGGGGCAGACGCGCCAAAACGCGCAGAACTCGCCGTACAGGCGGCTTTCGACGGAATCCCATTTGCCGGGGTAGAGACGGGTGACCTTGGCCGAAACCGTCGGGGCGTCTAGGAATTTGAGGACACTGACGCGTTTGTTGCCTTCTTGGACATAGAACCGATGCATGAACTCGGTGACGATGACGGGGTCGCGATAGCCCTCGGTCACCTGGATGTCGTAGAGGTTGGACCACTTGCGGGCGAACTCGGTGCTAAACGGAAGCAGGGGCATAAAGTTACACGAAAAGGCAGACTGACGGCCCTTGGTGACCGTGCCGACGACCATTTCGAGCGGAATATCCCGCAGGCCGACATTCTCTCGCTGACCTAAGGGGAGCTGAGCAACCAAGCTATCGAGGTCCGTAAGGTATGGATGCTCGCTTTGGCTAATGGCGCGTCGACGTCCTTGCTCGCCGCGCTTGCGTGCTTGACGATAGGCCTCTTCCATAATGTTGCTCCCTTAGTCGTTTAAACAACTATATGAACCATGGTACCACGAATGAAAACCACTACAAAGATGCCTGTCCCCTTTGCGGTGGTTTAGGCGATGATGGGGGCGATGGCGCGGATGCAGGCGTCGGCTGCCGTGAAAGTAGTGCTGTCGTCGCTGACGATAAAGATGATCTTTCCTTTGATGCCAAAGTCGCCGATTTCGCTAAAGAGTACGTAGGGCTCCTTGTCAAAGCCCGAGATGGGAAGCACGGCGGCCTTGGTGGCGCTGGTCAGCTCGTCTGCCAGCACGTCAAGGGAAGCCCACTTGGACGTGTCCTTTACGGCAACGGGCACGGCCACGCGCCCAAAGGGCATCAAATGCACGAGTGTGTTCTTGGAAATGTTGGAGTTGGGCACAATGATGGTCTGTCCACAGGCATCCTCAATCGTTGTATGGCGCCAAGTGATGTCTTGGACCACGCCGGATACGCCGCCGACCTCGATATTGTCGCCGGGCTTGATGATGCCCATAAAGGTCACCTGCATGCCGCCGATAAGGTTTGACAGCGTGTCCTGAAAGCCGAGCGAAATGGCGATGCCGCCGACGCCAAGAGCGGCAACGAGGGCGTTTGCGTTAATGCCAAAGCAGTTGTCGAGGATAAAGCTGCCGCCGATCATCCAGATGACGGCGCGCGCGATGTTGATGAAGATACTCGATGCCGGAAGCGGGTTATCGTCTCGGTTAAGCAGATGGTTCAGGGTCTTGGATACGACCTTGGCGGCGACGGCGGTGCCTATCGCCAAGATGACGGCCCAGATGATGTTGTGGACCCACCGTTGCTCAAAGAAATGAAGAATCGGCTCAAACAATTCCATGTAGGGAAAACCTCCTAATGATCGTCCAACCATGATACCCACCAAGAAGCCCGTCCGATCACATC
>JAIHTM010000130.1 GCA_022713905.1 Collinsella sp. | reverse complement strand
GACGAGATAGTCGAGAAGCACGGCCTCAAGAAGGAGTAACATCGGGACTTGCAGCGACGGACCTCAGGACACTCTTACACCACGTCTGCGCGCGCGACCACTTGCGGTGAAATAGTTCCTAAATGTGGGCCATAGAAGGCCAAACAGGAACTATTCCACCGCAACTTCTGGGTAGTCATCGGGGACGTTCTTAAACGACTAGTCGTTGGGGGCAGTCTTCGGCCACTCATTGGGGACGTACTTAAATGAGTGGCGGTTGGGGACACTCCGTGCCGAATGTGGGTGCCGCCGCTTGCTACGCGACGGTGATGGCGACCTGGGCGTAGCGGGTGCAGGGGCGCTCGGCGCGGGTTTTAACGCTGAGGGTGAGCACGAAGCGGTCACCGGGCTGCGCGTCGGCGGGTACGGTGAACGTGGCGTCCGTCGCGCATTCCTGCTATAGCGACAGATCTTGAGCGCCTGCATAGCGCGACGGTCCCATGGTGACATTCCAATGAGCATCGAAGCCCCTGCCATCGGGGTCGACGATGGTCGCTGCAAGAGCAACGCGCTCGCCGGCCGCGGCGCTCATGTCGCCCGTGACCTCGGCAACATACGCCGGATGCGAGCAGGCCGCGGGCTCATGGGCGCACCACTGCGCGCGAGCGGCGAAGTCTTCCTGGTAGGCGCGCAGATAGGGGTTGGGGTTGCCGTCCACCGGCGTACCTATGGCAGCAAAACCGGCAGGCGCATCTGAGTGGGGATGCCCGTCAAGGAACATGCGGCCGAGCAACGTGTCAAAGTCGCGGTTATCGATGCCGCGCAGGCCAAACGGCAGCAGCGGAATATAGGTCATCGAGTCGCCCTCGGCCATAAAATCGCCGCGCTCAAATTGCATCGCGGGCATGCCTTCTAAGCCCCAATCCAAGCGGGCATGCTTGCCAAACTGGAACCTCTCGGGCTCGTTTTCGTACACCTTGCCATCGCCATAGAGCATATAGCGCGCCATAAGGGGGCCGTTGCCTTGGGTGAGGTTCTGCTCAGGCCAGGGAGCCTGGAACAACGGCAACGAATCGGGCGGAGCCATCTTGGCGTCAACGTAGCCGCCATACATATAGGGCACGCACCAAAAGACGAGCTCGGGGAAGAGCTCGCGCCCATGGTCGAGCCAAGAATTGTCCTGCCCCACGCCATCGGCAACGCCCATCACGCGCACCTTCTGATAGACGTGCTGCTGCACAGAAGGCCATTCGGGTGTGGCGCGATAGCGCTCAGCAATACTCATGAGCGCACGAACGATCGTATTCATGCCGCCCCAGCTGAGCAGCCAAAGCGTACGCGGATCATCATCCAAAATCGCTTGAGCAATCACGCGCGAACCTTCAGTCTCCTCGCGCACATCGCCCTCAAAGGCAACATTCCCAACGAAGGTACGCTCAATCATCTGAGCCGGCGTGGGAAACGCCGGCTCACCGGCAGCGTCCGCATTCGCCTGCAGCTGAGGCCAAGCCTGGGTATATTCATTACTCCAGAGACTCTCAATCCAGTGCTCAGGAAACGGTCGATACTCACAAAGCTCCCCAGCCGTGGGATCAGGCTCATGAGGCACAACATCCCATTCATAAGAGCGACGCCCCTTAGTCCGCCAATGCGGATTCACCTCACCGAGCGTATGGACGCCATCCCCAAGAAAGTGATACTGCGAAGCCGTATACACCACAGCCTGCACATCAAGCAAGTTAAGATACAGAGCCAAATGAACGAGCGAGTTCATATCATCGACTTCCATATCAGTAGTAACAATCACCCGAGTTAAATCGCGAGTCATAAGAAAGCTCCAAACAAAATCATTTCAGCCAGTTACGCGCAAGGCAAGACGGGACCCACGTCCCCATCGCCGTCAACCCGGCGGCCCGCCGGAAGCGCTCACCCAGGGTCAACAGCAACGGAAACGCAGCGGGGCCGAGGGCTTACCTCTGAAAATATTCCGCAGGGGGCGGCCCGGTTGCACAGCGCGAAGCGCGTGGTGCAACCGGGCCGCATGCCCGAGGACATTTTCAGAGGTAAGCCCTCGGCCCCGCGATGGGACAGATTACCTGTCGACCCTGGCCGACCACTCCCAGCAGCCCACCGGCTCGCCGTCGATGAGTACGTTGCCCCCGTCGAAGTCTTGATAACACAGGTCGTTGAATTGGTGGATCCACACGCCATGGTTGAACGTCTTCTTGGGCGAGCCGTCGGACTCGCGGTACACGCCGGTCAGGTCCTCGACATGGCTAAAGTAAGTGAGGTGCACGTTGGCGCCGGCAGCGCGCAGGCGAGCCGTGAGCGGCAGCACGGTCTCCTGTGGGATCACAAGCTCATCGCCCTTGGAGTGCGTAAACCACAGCGGCGTCTTGGCAAGGGCGGCGACGTCCTCGTCCGTGGCGTTGTACCACGGTGCGCAGCAGGGAAGGCCCGCCGCGAAGAAATCGGGGTAGTCGGCGCACAGGCGCAGCGTCATAAAGCCGCCGTTGGAAAGACCGGCGACCACGATGCGGTCGGTGTCGATGCGGTCGGCATGCTCGGAAACGAACTCGTCGATGAGCGCCTTGAGCACGGGGGAGTAGATGCTCTGGTTGGAGTGGCCGAGCTGCTCGACGCCGTTGTCCATCCAAAACGTGGGCGACTGCGGCACGAGCACCCAGGCAAAGCCGCCAAAGTAGCGCTGGATCTGCGCCTGGCTAATGGCCGTCACGCGGTTGCCGATATAGGCACGCGTGGCGCCTTCGCCCTGCGTGGCACCTTTGCCCTCGCCGGCGCCGTGCAGGTACACCACGAGCGGGGCCTTCTGGGGCACGACTGTCGTCTCGGGCGCGAAGGGATTGAAGCAGGCGGAGTCCTCGGCCTTAAAGCTGGGCTCAAAGAAGCCGTACTCGAGCGCGATGCCGTTGACGGCGGTCTTTTGCGTGGCATTGCTCCAGCCCTTGAGCGCGGGGCAGATGTCGCCGCTGCAGGTGTCAAAGACCAGGCCGCAGGTGGGGTCATCGCCGTCGTTGCCGGGAAGGGCCTCGAGCTGCACGATGCGCAGCTGGTTATCGAGCAAGCGCGAGCCCATCACGCTGCCCTCGATCTTCTTGGTCAGGCGCTGCTCGGCGATCTCGAGCGCCACATGGGTGCCAAAGGCGAGCTTGCGTCCGCACTCATCGCACGGATAGGCGGCGAGGACGTCGACATAGCCTACGGAAGGTGCGGCGTGGTCGGCGCCGCGCTCTTTGCGCATCAGGATCTCGCCCGTGCGTTCATGGCGCTCTACATATATATGGAAGGTGCGCGCATCGATATCGTTGGCGCGAACGGTGCACGGCAGGTCGAGCACGACTTTGCTGATCCAGGGGCCAAAGTCTCCCAGCGTGGTGACGGTTGCGTAGGTGCACGATTTGAGTTCCATGAGCTGCCTCCTCTGCGCCGCGAGTGGTAAACATCAGCGGCAATAAAACTTAAACATGTTTAGTTTAATGCAGAGCTACAGAACAGGCAGATGAACTCGGTAAACGGTCAAAATGAACACTCAACAAATTACTAAACATTCGTTTATCACCATTTAGCAGGGCTTTTGTTGATGGGTCAACAAAGAATAGAGGTGTTTACCAAATTAAAAGACCACGTAAATAGGCATTTAGCAGCAGAGCGTCAAATAGACAATCCCTTACCGTTCAAGTACGTTCACCCCCGATTTCCTACCGTTCACCGGACTACAGACGGCAAAATTGCCACAAATTAGACGTTCCGTGTAAACTAAAGCCCGTAAACGTTCAGTAAACACATTGTTTACGACAGCGTATCCAAGGGTTCGGTGGCCGTAAGGGGTTATAGTCGCCGAGCCAAAGGCGTGCCTACGCCCAAACGAGTAGGCACACGATGATATGGGGAGGGGTCCCATGGCAGTAGATAACAAGCAGATTGCCACCGATGTCCTCGAGCTCGTGGGCGGTGCGGAGAATGTTTCCGTCGCCACCAACTGCATGACGCGTCTGCGTCTGACGCTCAAGGACAACAACAAGGCCGACGTGGAGAAGATCAAGAAGGTCAAGGGTGTTCTGGGTTGCCAGTTCGCCGGCAGCCAGCTCCAGGTCATCATCGGCCAGAACGTGCCCAAGGTGCTCGCCGAGTTCGTCGCCATGTCCGGCGTCAAGCAGGGTGCCGCGGTCGACGAGAACCTCGATGCTCCCAAGGAGAAGTTCGAGCTCAAGAACCTGCCGAACATCATCCTCGACTATCTGTCGGGCTCCATGACCCAGCTGATCCCGCTGCTCATGGCCGGCGGTCTGTTCCGCACCATCGCTGCGGTCCTCGGTCCCACCATGCTCGGCGTTTTCTCTGACACCGATCCGACCTACACGTTCCTCTACACCACCCTGTACGAGGCCACGTTCACCTTTATCCCCATCTACCTGGGCTATGCCGCCGCTAAGAAGCTCGGCGCCTCCCCGGTTCTGGGCATGCTCCTCGGCGGCGCCCTCATGGCCCCGTCCGTCGTGAGTGTCGCGACCCAGGATGGCGGCGGAATCATCTCCGTCTACGGCATTCAGATCGCCGCTGCCAACTATCAGCAGTCCGTCCTGCCGATTATCCTTTCGGTGCCTGTCCTCTACTTCGTCGAGAAGTTCTTTAAGAAGGTCATGCCCGACGTGCTCTCCACGGTCTTCACGCCGTTCTGCACCATGATCGTTACCATCCCCATCGCCTTCATCGTCCTCGCCCCGCTCGGCAACGAGATCGGCAGCCTCATCGCCAATGCCCTCTTTGGTCTCGCTGACATGGGTGGCATCGGTATCCTGCTCGTCATGGCCGTCCTCGGCGCCTTCTGGCAGCTCTTCGTGGTCTGCGGTATGCACATGCCCGTCATCCTGCTCGCTCAGGTTCAGATCATCGCTGCCGGCTACGATCCCTTCGTCTTCGTTTCCACCAACTGCGCTATGGCCGCTGTCTGGGGCTGCGCCTTCGGTGCCTTCCTCAAGATGAAGAACCCCGACGAGAAGGGTCTTGCCCTGGGCTACGTCATCTCCGCCATCGCCGGCGGCGTCACCGAGCCCGCACTCTTCGGTATCCTCATGCGCTTCCGTCGCACCATGTTCGGTATGTTCATCGGCGGTGCCATCGGCGCTGTGTTCTCCGGCCTCATGGGCGTTACCTATTACCTCGCTGGCGGTGCCTCCAACTTCCTGGTCTTCACCAACTACCTGCAGGGTGGCCAGATGAACACCGTCTGGGCTATCGTCGGTATGGCAATCTCCTTTGTCATCGCCGCTGCCGTCGTCTTCGTCGCCGGCTTCTCCAAGGAGGAGCTCGCCGAGATGGAGGCCTAAGGCCAAGCCATTCGGTCGCATACGACCTTACCTACACGACAGGGCCCCGTCAGGCGCAAGCCCGGCGGGGCCCTTCTTGCAAGGTAGACTGGAGTGGGCAAGTGGTGTCCGCCCGCAGGGGTTTGCTAAGCGGCGGGGGCTTTCGCATCAGGGGTTACCGCGAAAGCTTCTGCCGGTTCGCAATTCCTTTATCGAGCGAAAGGACATGCAGATGAGTTTGGGAAAACTGACCGTCAACGGTCGTCAGGACGGTTTTTTGTGCGAGGGCAAGCCGTTCTTTTGGTTTGCCGATACGTGCTGGAGTGCGTTTACCAGCATCCCCGAGGCCGACTGGGACTACTATCTGACCCGCCGCGCCGAGCAGGGCATGAACGTGCTGCAGATTAACACGCTGCCGCAGTGGGATCGCTGCTGCCCCGATCTGGGCATTTGGCCCTATGCCAGCGAGGATGGCGTGCGCTTTGATTGGTCTCAACCCAACCAGGCGTATTGGGATCGCGCCGCCGCCATGTGCCGCGCTGCCGTCGAGCACGGCATTCGTCCGGCGCTCGTGCTCATGTGGTGCAACTACGTGCCCGGTACCTGGGGCGCTAAGATCGCCGAGCGTTGCGGTGCCGAGGTTATGCCGCGCGAGGAGGTCCGTGCCCACGTTGCCCGCGTCGTCGAGAACCTGGGCGAGTTCGATCCCGTCTATGTGGTGACGGGCGACACGGACTTTGCCGGTGACGAGGCGATTGCCTATTACGAGGATGCGCTCGACGAGGTTGCGAAGCGCGCGCCCGAGGCCCTGCGTACCATGCACATCAATCGCGGTAACCGCACGATTCCCGCGCAGTATTTGGACCGCCTGGACTTCTATATGTTCCAGCCCGGCCACAACTACGAAGGCCAGCCCGAGGCCTGGCACCTGCCGCAGGACTTTATCGCCAGCTATCCCAAAAAGCCGATGGTCAACTCCGAGCCCTGCTACGAGCAGATGGGTGCGTCGCGCAACGTGTACTGGCGTTTTACCGCGCAGGACTGTCGCGCGAGCGTGTGGTCTTCGATCCTTGCCGGCGCCAGCGCGGGCGTGACCTACGGCGCCCACGGCGTTTGGAACTGGCAGACATCGCGCAGCCAGGGTTCGGTGCTGGGCGAGGGCTTTGACATGCCGTTCCGCTGGCAGGAGTGTCTGCAGTTTGCGGGCGTGTGGGATTTTGCCGCCATCGAGCACGTGCTTGCCGGCCTGGGTGCCACGGCTAGCGACGACGCTCTCGCCGTTATCCCGGCACAGGAGCTGCTCGATGACGCGCGCGAGTCCATCCGTGTGGCGCGTATTGGCGAGCGTGTCGTCACCTATCTGCCGCGCACCACGGCACTTACGTTTAAGCTCGATAGTGCGCGCGGCTGGTCGGCGACGGCCCTCGACATGGAGGCCAAGCGTATCGCCAAGCTGCCCGTTCGCGACAATGGCGACGGCACCGTGCGCGTGGCTCAGCATTCCTTTGAGCACGACGCCCTGGTGATCCTGACGCCCGAGCACTAACGCTCGAGCTTCGATCCCGAGTTGCTCCCTCGGCCCGGGCACCTCCCTCCCTTTTCCGATATCAACAACCCAGTCCCCTTTATATGTTGCGGTGGAATAGTTCCTAAATGACAGCCCGGGCCGGTCAAACAGGACTATTTCACCGCAACTGCTGTTGGGGCATTTGCGCCGGATGCGTAACAGTTCGGGCATTGCGTGGATACTAAGACCCGGATGAAGTTGATAATCAAGGGATACTAAGACCCATTCTCCATTAAAATGGTTTTCCGGACATCTAAGCGGGTGGGGGTTACCATGAGGGGCCTGGGAGACACAACCGCATATTTGCGCCGGGGCATACGGGAGATTCTGTGCCTGGCGCTTTTCTTTTGGCTCTGTTAGACCAGGATTGACATGCCGACCTGCCGGC
>JAIHTM010000129.1 GCA_022713905.1 Collinsella sp. | reverse complement strand
ATACAAACGACTGCCGGAGTTCTCGCTTAGCTTGGCTTGTCAGGCTCGAATTCGCCCTTATGCTCAGCTTGCTGCATGCCTCATCGATAGCCATAGCAAGTGATACGGACATGGTCATGGTTGTCTCACTTTTCAATTCAACCCGATAACTCTTCGCCTTGTTTTTATCCTCTCCACCGCATCTCGTCTCGATTAACAAGAGGATATCTGAGTCATGGGCATACCAATGGAGCTCGGGACGCTGTGGAGCCATGTCGCCCTCGAATTCCTGTGTAAACAGGATTTTCTTCTCATTTCTCGTTGAGTCGCTCAGAGAACCGTCGATTCGAGCCGAGCCCCTCTTTCCCGCTTTGGCGTTTCCCTTGGCCTGGTGGCCTCGTCGAGTTTCCTCGTACTCCGTCACCTCCAGCTTGCAGCGCTTTGCGCCAAGCATGAATGCAATCCGCCTCAACTCGGCCATCTTGTCTTGTTGCATGGTTGCGAAATAAGAATCAAGATCAACAAAGCGAGACCGATCAAAAGCATCTATGTAATAGGTGGAATAGAGAGATGGTTTAGGGTAGAAAGACAGCTCGCTATCCCCGATTGCCTCGCGGTACAGATTGAAAATCTGCGTGCCCTTAACAGTATCCAGCCAACCAATAGCATCCCTACAGACGTCGATGCCCCGACGCTCATTTCCGTCAACGATTCGAATCATGTTCGGCAAATGGAACGAAGGACTCTGATAGGCCTCTTTGGTTACCGGTCTGTACCTATTGAGCTGTTGTTGGTATGCCCAATCGTTGACGGCATCGCCGATATCTGCGGCAGCTCCCGCCGCGCCATCAGCCGCATCCGCAATAGCTGCTAAGGCGTCATCTGCCATCGGAGCTGCGGCACGCATTGCATCATCGGCAACTTTCTGTACGGTTGCGACCGCACCCGCTACCGCATTTCCGGCACCATCAACCAACCCAGCAGCGACCTTACGGATATCAAAGCCCTGTTTATGCCGCAGCTGTCCCCCCATTTCGACGACATCTAAATCATCTTTATCCTCCATGGTGACCTCCTATTTTCGATAGTCGAAACGGAACTTATTTATTTACATCGTAGCTGGAAACAGATGCGACAACGCGCGCGGCATCCACATCAGACATTGCCTCGAACTTGACTTTCTCCCCCGGCGCCCACGAAGAAGTGTTCGCATAGGTCTCCTCCGCTTTGATATCATCTGCATCATAGAGAGCGAGCGTTAGGCTGACATTTGAGAACGATATGCCGGAGGTATTCTCGACTACGGCCGTATATGTATACAGACCATAGCCGTCATCCGACTTTTCGAAATTGGCCCCTTGGATCAAACTGTTGATGGCATCCTCATTGCGGGTCTTCTCTGCCACGGACCTTCCGTTCTTAATCAAATCATCGAAATCATCCTTGTATTTCTCCCCAACTTCCAACCCATAATTATCCACAAGCTTCTTGAGCTGCGCGGACCGCTTATCGTAGACCTTATTCCACTCTTCGTAATAATCCGAAGACGATTGTGAGTAGTCCTCGGTCACTTTAAGCTGGTCATCAAGCAGATTTAGATACGTGATGACGTCCTGCTGCATCTTGGAATCCTTGAATCTGGCGTTCTTTAGCTCCTTGTCATTCTCGATCTCGGCCTTAATAGCCTCCTGAATATTCTCGGTTGAGTGAGGGTCGTCATCGTTTGCATTAGATTCAATGACATCAGACCTTTTCTCAAAACCGTCGGCGATAACATTCATCGCCTTGTCATCGACATATTTCGGTTTTTCTGAGTTTGCAGCATTCTGAGAACAGGCCGAAATGAACCCCAGAGAACAAATGAGCAGGGCAAACAAACCCATCATAGGCAGCTTTTTAGTAATATTTCGTTTCACGGTTATTTCCCTTCGATTGACGTTACGACTCATAGCCCCTCGTCAAATAGCAGACGAATTGGCGACGCGGTGGCACTATTTGATTCAAGGGCGTGAACTGGATAAACACCGAGGGAAGGAGTGGACCCTGTGCAATAAACTCCCCTCGTCAAAATGTCTAGCTAAAGAGTACGGACAGACGGCGAACGGTCATATCCGTTCGCGTCCGCCCGTCTCCAACGATCAAACGTCGATGCGCTAACGTTCAAAAGCATTGCGGCTTCTTGTCTCGTAACCTCACCTCCTTCGAATGATTTAATGACATCGCGGTAGCTATCCGGGCGTTCGAGCGCTGGTCTCCCAAATCTCACACCCCGCAGACGCGCCGACGCGATACCCTCCGCCTGGCGCTGCTTGATGTTTTCGCGCTCCAGCTGCGCTACGTAGCTCAAGATCTGGAGGACCAGATCAGCCATGAACGTTCCAGTAATGCCATCGGGCTGCTCGCGCGTATCGAGTAACGGCATATCGAGCACCACGATGGCAGCGCGCCTATCCACCGTGATGTGTCGCCATTCATCGAGGACTTCACGATAATTGCGACCCAATCGATCAATACTTTTAATCACGAGAACGTCGCCCTCGCGCAATCTGCGAAGAAGACGCTGGTACTGGGGACGCTTGAAGTCCTTGCCGCTCGCCTTGTCAGCGTAAATCTGGTCCCGCTGAACGGGGAACCTTCCCAATGCATCTAGCTGGCGGTCCAAGTTCTGGTCCGCGGAAGAGACACGCGCATACCCAAAGATTCGATTGTCCATAATTGCCCCTATCGGCCGCCTCCTGGCAGCATCGGCTCAAACGAGAGCCCACTCACTATAGGGCGTGCAAATTTCGCGAATGGGCTGAGGTCATTTTGGCCCTCAGGCACAAGCTATTCAAGCGCTGTGCCGACAACGCGCTGGCTTTTAACTGTAATTAACCGTTTTTAACCAGAATTAACTGCTTTTAACTGAAATTAACTGCCTTTAACCAGAATTAACCGAAACAGAAAACCGTGATGCCGACAGTCTTTGCCGGAATGTGACAAAGGGACAGCCCCTTTGTCACATTCGGTTATAGGTAGCGGCCGGTGATGCTTGCGGAGCAGGCCGCGATGTCGCCCGGCGTGCCGGCGCAGACGATTTGCCCGCCCGCATCGCCACCGCCCGGGCCCATGTCGATCACGTAATCGGCGTTACGGATAAGGTCGAGGTCGTGCTCGATCACGATAACCGTGGCGCCCTTGGCAACGAGGCCGTCAAACACGTTCAACAGTACCTGAACATCGAGCGGATGCAGGCCGATCGTGGGCTCGTCAAACACAAACACGGCATCATCCTGCACGCGACCCATCTCGCTCGCAAGCTTAAGACGCTGTGCCTCGCCGCCCGAAAGCGCCGGCGTGGGCTCACCGAGCGTGAGATAGCCCAAGCCCAGGTCATGCAAGGTCTGCAAGCGCGCCTGGACTTTCTTGAGTCCCACCGTGGCGTCGAGGGCCTCGTCCACACTCATGTCCATGAGCTGCGGCAACGTAAGCAAGCTCCCGTCCTTGCCCTCGCGATGGATATGCGAAGCCGCGTCTGCATAACGTGAGCCGCGGCATGCCGGGCAGATGATCTCGACGTCGGGCAAAAACTGCACGTCGAGCGATATCGAGCCCGTGCCGTCACACGTAGGGCAGCGCAAGGCGCCGGTGTTGTAGCTAAAGGCGCCCGCCTTGTAGCCGGCTGCCTTAGCATCGGGCGTACGGGCGAAGGCGCGGCGCAGCTCGTCATGAATGTCGGCATAGGTCGCTACCGTCGAGCGTACGTTGGCGCCGATGGGCGTAGCGTCAATCAGATTTGCGCGGCCAATGCCCTCGGCATCGACCCAACGCACGTGCCCCGGCAAGCGCTCGCCAGCTGCCTGCGCCTTAAGTGCAGGAATGAGCGTCTCGAGCACGAGCGTCGTCTTACCCGAACCCGAAACGCCCGTTACCGCGACAAGGCGGCCGCGCGGGATATCAACCTCGAGCGGCTTGACGGTATGGATGGCATCGGTTGCCATGCGGATATGTCCCTGTTCGAACATTTCGTCGTCAGTCACCTGCGGACGCAAGCGCTTGAGCTCGGCGCGCAAAAACGGCGCGATACGGCTGCCCTGCGATTGCTCGACCTCGTCTACCGTACCAGCGGCGATTACACTGCCGCCGCCTGCTCCGGCAACGGGGCCCATCTCGACCAGATAGTCGGCTTCCGCCAGTACGCGCGTATCGTGGTCGACAACAACCACGGTGTTGCCGTCATCCACCAGATCGCGCATCACGCCCACCAAGCCGTCGACATTGGCGGGATGTAAGCCGATCGAAGGCTCGTCCAGCACATAGAGCACGCCCGTCGATCGGTTGCGCACCACGCGGGCGAGCTGAACGCGCTGGCGCTCACCCGTGGAGAGCGTGGCACCAGCGCGGTCGAGTGAAAGGTAATCGAGACCCAGGTCGACCAGACGACGGGCCACGCTCAAAAACGAATCGCAGATATCCGTCGCCATGGGCCGCATCTCGGGCGGCAAGGATGCGGGCACCCCGCGCACCCACTCAATCGCCTCGCCCAGCGTCATGGCCGCGGCCTGCGCCAGATTGATACCGCGCACCTGGGGCTGGCGCGCAGCCTCGGAGAGACGCGTGCCGCCGCAATCGCGGCATGCTCCCTCGCGCAAAAAGCGCGCAACGCGTTTTAGGCCCTTGTCGTCCTTAACCTTGGCGAGCGCATTCTCGACGGTATAGACGGCGTTGTAATAGGTGAAGTCGAGCGGCGTGGCACCCTCGCCGTTTTTGGGAACGTAGAGAATGTGCTTTTTAACCGCCGGGCCGTGGAACACGATGTCGCGCTCTTGAGGCGTGAGCTGGTTAAACGGCACGTCGGTGCGCACGCCCATCTCACCTGCCACCTGCTTCATCAGATCCCACATGAGCGTACCCCAGGGAAGCACCGCGCCTTCGTTGATAGTCTTTGACTCGTCGGGCACCAAGCTCGCCTCGTCTACCTCGCGCATGACACCGGTGCCGCCACATGTGGGACATGCACCGCCGCTATTGAAAGCCAAATCCTCGGCACTCGGCGCGTAGAACTCGCGGCCGCATGCAGGGCACGTGAGCGACAGGCCTGCGGCAACGTTAAGGCTCGGCTCCACGCGTGCCCCGCAATGCGAGCACACGTGATGGGCGCAACGGCTAAAGAGCAGACGCAGGCTATTGTTGAGCTCGGTCATGGTGCCAAAGGTCGAGCGCACACCCGGCACGCTGGGGCGCTGATGCAATGCGAGTGCCGCCGGCACGTGCAATACCTCATCCACCTGAGCGTGCTCGGCCTGCGTCAGGCGACGGCGGGTATAGGTGCTGAGCGCCTCCAGGTAACGGCGCGAGCCCTCGGCATAAAGAACCCCCAGCGCCAGCGAACTCTTGCCCGAACCCGACACGCCGGCAATGCCCACAAGCTTTCCCAGCGGAATATCGATATCGATGTCCTTGAGGTTATGGACGCGCGCGCCGCGTACCTCGATAGCCTGCGGGCTCATCTTCTGTTCCGTCACCTTTATCACCCTACTCATGCCATAAAACTCGATCGCGAACGTACGCGCCCAGCATGGGCACGGCAAACCGGACGAGGCCGTATCCGGCAGCCTCGATGACGCGCTCGCGAATCAAGCTTGCGCGATATTTACTCGCCCAGCTTTGGGTACGATCGCAACGCTCAATGATATCCGCCATGCGCGTCGGCTTGCCCTCGTCAGCCGCCATGGCTTCAATAAAGAGGCGCTGTGGGCTGCGCAATCCGTAATACAGGGGCGCGTCGACCGCTTCATAGAACTCGGAGATGGCATCCGCATGGCCATCCTCGACATCGCGCTCTTCAATGACCTGCGAGTCACGCCGAATGGCAGACCGCCACATGTAATATCCCACCAGCTGAACCATATAGGGATGCCCCATGCTCTTGTGTGCCGCAAGATCAGCCGTCCCCGCGTCAACGTAAAGACCAGCGTTTTTGACCGTCTGGATATATGAATCGCGCACCTTGGGCAAAGAAATCGCCCCCAGCGTACGCTGCTGGGCACGCCGCAAAAACGTCACGCTCGGCTCTTCGAGCAGATCGTCAACCATACTGGGTAAGCCGGCAAACACCAGCGCAAGACCGCGCTGGTCGCTATCGGACAAGCCCGTGGCATCCTGGTCTCCGAGCACCTGCTGATAGAGAACGGCAAGGGCCGCCAGCTCCTCGATAGACGCCGATTGTGCCTCGTCAATCGCAAACAGCATGCCTTTGCCTGGATCGAGCTTCTTAAGGCGCTCGTTGACCAGCCCGCGCAGCGTTTCACCCTTTGCACGCGCCGCCTCGACCGACATGCGCCCGAATGATGGACCGAGTTCCATTGACGTCGCAACGAGTTTATTCGAGCGAAGTGCATCGGCCAAGCGGTCGCATAAGCCAAGCGAAGCGGAATCGGAGACAACCGCCCATCCGCGCTCATTGGCTAGACGTTGCAGCTCCCGCAGGAGAACCGTCTTGCCGCAACCGCGGTTTCCCGTAATGAGCATGAGCCTGCCCGGCGCTCCGGCGCCGTTATCGAGTCCTTCCTCGAAATCTTCGATGACCGACTCGCGGCCGATGAGTATCGGAGGCCGCTTGCCAGCCGTGGGCTTAAAGGGATTTGGATTCATGTCGGCCTCCTCGGATTGGCAAACCCCGGTAATAGTTATACCAACTTGTACCGAGTTATACCAATAGCATATGACAAAGGGGCTGTCCCTTTGTTACATGTGGCCGAAAAACTCCGCGTCTGCTGCTCGCCAGGGGCGAAAGGTGGCGGGATCGACCTTTACGTGCGCTGCGGCGGGGACGTCGCACCATTTGACCGTGTAACCGGCGCCGTGAGAGCAAAAGACCGAATCGGGCGTGTTGGGCAGATCGGCCTCTGGCTCATAGGCGGCAGTCTCGATGACGCGCTCGGCATCATGACAAGCCGCATAGCCGGCGAACTCCAGGTACAGATGTCCGCGACCGCTCGTGTAGGCAGCCACCTCCAGCGCGTAATCCTGCACCTCAGATGCCGGCACGCGACCCACAAGCTTCGCCCGGTCCCCCGCCATCGCCGGCGGCTCGTACTCGGCACCCATGCGCGTGGCATCCGAGAGCGCCCGGCCCACGCACTCCCCCGGCACCTCGAGCTCAAAGCGATACCACGGCTCCAACAGCACCGCCGCGCCGGCTTCACGCGCCTGCATGAGCCCCTGGCGAATCGCGCGGTACGTGGCCTGGCGAAAATCGCCGCCCTCGGTGTGTTTGGCATGCGCGCGACCACCTGTGAGCGTAATGCGCACATCGGTGATGGG
>JAIHTM010000128.1 GCA_022713905.1 Collinsella sp. | reverse complement strand
CCCCGGGAGTGTTTTCTTCTGAGCGATCCCGCAGCGCGAAGCGCGAGGACCAGCGAAGAAGAAAACACGCAGGGGCGGGCCCGGACAGGTTAGCTTACTCCTTCTCGACCGCGCGCATGATCGCCTTGTAGATCTCCATCAGCGGAATGATCAGGAAGGCAAGGCCCAGGGCGGCGATAACGCCCTTAAGTTCAAGCGTCACGGGGCCAAAGAACATCTCGGCAAGCGTCGGCTGCACGGTCACGATAACCGTCAGCACCAGCGCCAGCGCGGCCGAAGCCCACAGCCACTTGTTCTGCTTCTTCATGGTGAACAGCGACGCACGACGGCTGCGCATATTGAAGCAGTGGAAAATCTCGACCATGTTGAGCGTGATGAACGCCATCATCACGCCTTCCTCGTCGGCATTGCCGGCGATCATATCGGCGATGTGGATGTAGCCCATGTCAAAGTACACGCCCACAAAGAAGCTCGCCAGCACCAGCACGGTGATGATTAGGCCCTGGACCACGCAGTCCAGGCCCATATTGCCGGCAAAGACGCCGTCCTTGGCGTTGCGCGGCTTGCGCTTCATGATGTCGCCCTCGGCGTCCTCCATGCCCAGCGCGAGCGCGGGGAAACAGTCGGTGACCAGGTTCACCCACAGCAGCTGCACCGGCTGGAAGATGGTAAAGCCGATGAGCGTGGCGATGAACACCGAGAAGACCTCGGCAAGGTTAGCCGAAAGCAGGAACTGGATGACCTTACGAATGTTGTCGTAGATACGACGGCCCTCTTCGCAGGCACCGATGATGGTGGCGAAATTGTCGTCGGCGAGCACCATGTCGGCGACGTTCTTGGTGACGTCGGTACCAGTAATGCCCATGCCCACGCCGATGTCGGCGCGCTTGATGGACGGGGCGTCGTTGACGCCGTCGCCCGTCATGGCCACGATCTGGTCGCGCGACTTCCAAGCCTCGACGATGCGTGTCTTGTGCTCGGGTTGGACGCGGGCGTACACGCCGTAGTCCTCGATGTGCGCGTCGAGTTCCTCGTCGCTCATGCGATCGAGGTCGGCACCGGTGATGGCATGGTTGCGATCGGTGACGATGCCCAGCTGCTTGGCGATGGCCACGGCGGTGTCGATGTGGTCGCCCGTGATCATGACGGTGCGGATACCGGCGTCGTGCGCCTCGCGGATGGCGTCGGCGACCTCGGGGCGGACCGGGTCAATCATGCCGGACAGGCCGCAGAAGACCAGGTCGTGCTCGAGCGCAGCGGGGCTGCAGTCGGCCGGGACCTCGGTGTAGGTGCGGCTTGCCAGCGCCAGCACGCGCAGGGCCTCGTCGGCCATGGCCTTGTTGGCGGCCACGAGCTCGGCACGGCGCTCCTCGGTCAGCGGAACGACCTTGTCGCCCTCGTAGATATGGGTGCACAGGCCGATCACCACGTCGGGCGCGCCCTTGGTGTACTGCTCATACTCGCCGTCCAGGGTCTCGACGACCACGGACATCATCTTGCGGCCCGAGTCGAACGGGGCCTCGCCCACGCGCGGGTGCTCGGCAGTCAGGCCAGTAAGACCAGCCTTGCCGGCATCGTTGACGAGCGCGCACTCGGTCGGTTCGCCCACGGCCTCGCCCAGCTCCTCGTCCCACTGGGCATCGGAGCACAGAGCCATGCCGGCCAGGAACTTCTCCTTAGGCGCGGAGAGCTCGTGCTTGACGACGGTCATTTTGTTCTGGGTGAGGGTACCGGTCTTGTCCGAGCAGATGGTCTGCGTGCAGCCAAGGGTCTCGACGGCAGAGAGCTTGCGGATAATCGCCTGGCGCTTGGCCATCTTGGTCACGCCAAGCGACAGCACGATGGTCACGACGGCGACCAGGCCCTCGGGGATGGCGGCGACGGCAAGCGAGACAGCGACCATAAAGGTGTCGAGCAGCGCGGTCGGGTCGGTGAGAACGTTGCCCACGCCGTGGCGGATGATGTCGACGCCAAAGATAACGACGCAGATGACGATAACCATGATGGTGAGGATGCGGCTGAGCTCGGCAAGCTTCACCTGCAGCGGCGTGAGCTCTTCCTTGGCCTCGGCCAGGGCGCCGGCGATCTTACCCATCTCGGTGTTCATGCCGGTGCCGACCACGACGGCGCGGCCGCGGCCGTATACCACGGTGGAACCCATGTAGCACATGTTCTTGCGGTCGCCGAGCGGCACGTCGTCGGTGCCGGCGGCGAGCTCAATCACGTTGGCATGCTTCTCGACGGGCACGGACTCGCCGGTAAGGGCGGCCTCCTCGATCTTCATCGTGGCGCTCTCGAGCACGCGGCAGTCGGCCGGGACGGAGTCGCCCGCCTCGAGCATGATCACGTCACCGGGCACGAGCTCGGCGCTCGGCAGGTGCACGAGCTTGCCGTCGCGCAGAACCTTGGACTGCGCGGCGCTCATCTCCTGCAATGCCTCGAGAGCTTCCTCGCTTTTAGCCTCCTGGACCACGCCCAGCACCGAGTTGACGATAACGACGAACATGATGATGGCGACATCGGCAAAGTCCGCCTCGCCCTTGACCATGCCCGTGAGTGCACTGATGACGGCGGCAACGATCAGCATGATGACCATGGGGTCGGCCATCTGCTCAAAGAAGCGCTTCCACAACGGCGTCTTCTCGGCTTCCTCAAGCTTGTTAGGGCCTGTCTTGGCGAGGCGCGACGACGCCTCGTCGCTGCTCAGGCCGAGGTTCTCATCGACACCTTGGTCGCTGAGTACCTCCGCCGCGGCGGACAGGTATTCCTTTTGCATATAGAGTCCCCTCCTGGGATTCGGGCCACTCAGCAGATTGATGCCCGATCATAATTCCCAGGAGAAGGGCAAGGGCTCATCAAGGCTGCCGTGCTGAGCGGCAGTTGATAGTGGAGCTATGGTACCCCAAAGCAACGCGTCTAGCCAAAACAATCCATTTGGAAATAGGGTCCATTCGCAACGATGCAGACCGTATGATGTTCAACATTGATAAAACGTTTTTTCTTCGGTGCATCATCAAACTGAAATATCGCCCAGATAGCAGCGGTTAGAACGGTTGGTAAAGTTTTTGCATATACCGTTTTTTCGCAAAAAATGAACTTCTAATTCGGCATACGGTCGATTTTTTGGGGTATTCGGTCGGCATTTCGTTATAATCATCTCAGTTTTATTTCTTATGGTTTATCTATCAGCGCAAGACGATGTCAGATGGAGGTCTGAATGTACAAGCGCACCAAGATTGTATGCACCATGGGTCCCGCCTGCGATAGCGACGAGACCATCCGCGAGATGATCAAGGCGGGCATGAACGTCGCCCGTTTTAACTTCTCGCACGGATCCTACGACGAGCACCACGGTCGCATCGAGCGCGTCCGTCGTATTTCCAAGGAGCTCGGTCTGCCCGTCGGCATCCTGCTCGACACCAAGGGCCCCGAGGTCCGCACCGGCCTTCTGGTCGATGGCAAGAAGGTTGCCGTCAAGACCGGCGACAAGATCGTCGTCACCGCTCAACCCACGTCCGAGGATTTCCACGGCACCGCTGAGCACATCTCCCTCGACTACCTGGCTCTGCCCTCCGAGGTCGAGAAGGGCTCCCTTATCCTGATCGACGACGGCCTGGTTGCCCTCGAGGTCGAGTCCGTCGACGGCCAGGACATGACCTGCGTCGTCAAGAACGACGGCCTGATCGGCGAGCGCAAGGGCGTCAACATGCCCAACGTCAACATCTCGTTGCCCGCTATCACCGAGCGCGATCGTCAGGACATCCTCTTTGGCCTGACCGAGAACATCGACTACATCGCCGCTTCCTTCATCCGTGACGGCGAGTCCGTCCGCGGCATCCGCGAGCTTTGCCGCGAGAACGGTGGCGAGCACGTGACGATCTTCCCGAAGATCGAGTGCGCCCTGGGCGTCGAGAACTTCGACGAGATCCTCGAGGCTTCCGACGGCATCATGGTCGCCCGTGGCGACCTGGGCATCGAGATCAAGCCCGAGCTCGTTCCGCACATCCAGAAGGAGATCATCGCCAAGTGCAACGCGGCCTACAAGCCCGTTATCACCGCTACGCAGATGCTCGACTCCATGCAGCAAAACCCGCGCCCGACGCGCGCCGAGGTTGCCGATGTTGCTAACGCCATCTACGACGGCACCGACGCCGTTATGCTCTCTGGCGAGTCCGCTGCCGGTAAGTACCCGGTTGAGGCCGTCAAGATGCAGGCCAGCATTGCTCTCGAGACCGAGAAGTACCTCCCGGCTCACGCTCCGCTCGAGGTTCCGGCCGATGCTCACGGCACCCGCGTTGTCAACAACGTTGTGGGTATGTCCGCTGTGAACATGGCTACCACCGTTGGCGCCAAGTGCATCACCGTGCCGACGACCACCGGTCGTACCGCTCGCCTGATTTCGCACTTCCGTCCCAACATGCCGATCTGCGCGTTCTCCCGCCACGAGTGGGCCGTCCAGCAGATGATCATGTACTGGGGCGTTATCCCGCACCAGGCCGAGATTACCCAGGGCACCGTCAACGGCACGATCGTCAAGGCGATCGAGACCGCTAAGGAGCTCGGCTACGTCGAGGCCGGCGATCTGACCGTCGCTACCGCCGGCGATCCCCGCATGAGCGTCCAGCTCGAGGACAAGGTCTCCTCGACCAACGTCGCTTACGTCGCTCAGGTGCGCTAAATCGTACTTGCAAGCAGACTTGCATTGCAAAGGGCCCGGATGGCATTGCCTTCCGGGCCTTTTTTTAAGACCTTCTTCATATGCCGCTTCATCGATTTGCGTTCAATCGCAAGCCTCTCCGATGCCGAGCGCACCACCGAAGACGCCCTGCGACAGGAGTTGTTGGTCAATTGGGGTGAACTGTTCGCCGTCAAGCCGGCCGGCTAGCAGCTAGCGATCAGAGGGACTGCGGGGACGCCAGAAGCGGCAACGCGAGCCGCAAAGCCCGCCTCGGTCAGCTCGATGACCTCGGTAAACGTTGCATCGAAAAACTCCTCGGTTAGCAAGCGATACGGCGGATGATCGGGCTCGCCGGGGTTTTCGCGTACAATCTCGTGCATAACGCCAATGGTCTTGAGCACATACTCCTTATGGATGGGATACTGACCAAAACGCGTCGCCGCAGTATACAGGCGATCGGTCGCGCGCGGAATCGAAACGATCCCGAGCGTCTTACCAAACCAGTCAAAGTCGCCTTGCTTTTTAATGCGGAATTCCTCGCACGGCTTGCCGCCGTGCGCCTCCAGGTACTGGTTCACGCGCGTATTCCACACGGTATCGGCCACGAGGTGAGACCAAACGCCCAGCGTCAGATCGAGCAGCGACTGCGCCACGTCATCGGGCGCGAGCGAAAGCTCGCTAGCACCGGGACCGGCAACCGGCTCGGCATCCTTGTAGCGTTGGGGATAATGTACCCGATTGAGTCGCTCGCGCTCCTCGACAATCGAGGTCGCGGCAGCCGGCGTACCAACAGGCGCCCCTTTGAGCAGCGGCGCCACATAGGTATCCCAGAACTCGTGCTCGCGCGGCTTAGGGATAGGCTCGGGCTTTGCAAAGTGCGTAATGCGGTATGGGATGGGATCGGCGATGCCAGGGACCATATAGCCCACGAAGATATCCGGAACCACGCAGCCAAACAAAAAGGCATTGCGGTCGCGCACGCTATTGGCAAGCGCACCGGTGCGCTCTAGCAAGCGCTCCGTCTGAGCGATATGAATGTTCCAGCTTGGCATAGCCACCCCCATAAAAACCTGGATAACTATACCATCACGGCAAAGCCGCGCGGGCGGCTACGCACGCTCTACGCAGCAACTATTCTGCAGCGCCGCTCTCGGTTCCATACGACGACACCGGCGCCTCGACCACATGGTGATATCGATCGATATAGATTGCACGGGCACCAAGGCGTCGCACCAAATCCTGGTGATGTGTGCTCATCAAGACCGTCTTACCCGCCGCGACGTAGGCCAGCAAGAAGTTGACCACGATGTCGCATGAATCCTCGTCGAGCCCATTGGTAGGCTCGTCGAGCACCAGGATATCCGGGTTCATCGACACCACCGCAGCCAGCGCAACGCGCTTCTTTTGCCCGCCCGAGAGCTGATAGGGAGAGACGTCGACAAGGTCGGCAACCTGGAACAGCTCCATGGCATCGTGCACGCGACGGTCGAGCTCGTCTGCCGGCAGCCCCATCTGCGCGGGACCAAAAGCAACTTCCTCACCCACCGTAGCGCAGAACAACTGGGCGTCGGCATTCTGGAACACAAAGCCCACGCGCTGATGGAACCACTGGGCCGTCGCGGAATCCTTGAGATATGTCGCATCGACCATACACCCGTCAAACAGGTATGCCCCTGCGTCCGCGAGTTCAAGGCCGTTAATAAGACGCATAATCGTCGTCTTACCGCAGCCGTTGGGACCGAGCAGGGCAACGAGTTCACCACGATCGACCTGCAGCGACACGCCATCGACAACCGTATGCCCCGCATAGGAGAACACCACGTCGCGCAACTCAATAAGCGGCGCGCCCTCGGCGCCGCCCGCACCGTTCGTGCCCGCCGCACTATTCATATCGATCGTCAAAACGTCGCCCTTCCCTACTCACATCGACGACTAGACCGCCCGCGCTACAGCACCGCGCACAACACGGCGAGCAGAACCACAACGACCGCGTAAACCGCATCGCGCCAGCCAAAGCCGCCCCGCGCAGGAGCCGGATACGCACCGGCAAAGCCGCGGCAGAGCATGGCCTCGTCCATCGCGCGGCTGCATTCCATCGCCTTGATAAACGTCATGCCCATGATACCCGCGATCGAATCGGTACGCGAAAATCCCTCAGGCGCACGGCCAACGCTGCGCAGCATGACCGATTCGCACAGATTGTGCGCCGTTCGGCCCAGCACCTCGATGTGCTTGAGCGCCATATCAAACGTAAAGATGACCTCGTCGGGCAGATGTAGCGTCTTGAGCGCCGCCGACATGCGGTTCCAGGTGAGCGTCCACGAAACACCCAGCACGAGCGACACGTTAATGAACGTCTTGAGCGCAATTTTGAGCATGGCGCCCGTAGCGGAAGCGCCCAACAGCAGGGCAGGCAGCGCCAGAACCACGGCAAACCCCGCGGCAGCCAACGCCGGCACAAAGGTCGCGCGCAGCCCGCGTACAGGGCGCACGGCAACGAGCACCAACGCGATAGCCGCCATCAACATGAGGTACAGCGGGCTCTGCGTCAGACACACGCACAGGACGCAGACGAACATCCCCACCAGGCGCACCGGAGCCGAAACGCAAGAA
>JAIHTM010000127.1 GCA_022713905.1 Collinsella sp. | reverse complement strand
TGGCGCTGGTGCTGCCCGATCGGGGTCGTATCTTTCCAAACAGCAAAGCGGGCAGGGTGCCCGCGAGTCGCATGTATGAAAGGAAGATCATGCTCGATCAGGCTTATTCTCGTCGTCAGTTCCTCGGCCTTGCTGGTGGTCTTGCCAGCATCGTCGGTCTCGGTCTCGTTGGCTGCGGCGGCGCAGGCGCATCCGACGCCGCCGACAAGGGTAGCGCCGCTGCTGCCGAGTCCGTCTCCGGCGAGGTGACCTACGACGGTGCCTCCTCGTTCCAGGCTCTCGTCGAGGCCGCTGCCGAGAAGTTCATGGATGCCAACCCCGACGTCTCCGTCTCCGGATCGGGCAACGGTTCGGGCAAAGGTCTGACCGCTGTTGCCGCCGGCACCGTCACCATCGGTAACTCCGACGTCTTCGCCGAGACCAAGCTCGAGGCCGACCAGGTCAAGAACCTCGTCGACCACGAGGTCGCCGTCGTGGGCATGGGTCCCGTCGTCTCTAAGAACGTGAAGGTCGACGACCTGTCCCTCGAGCAGCTCAAGGGCATCTTCTCCGGCCAGATTACCAACTGGAAGGAGGTCGGCGGCGACGACGCCAAGATCGTCGTTCTCAACCGCAAGGCCGGTTCCGGTACCCGCGCCACCTTCGAGGCTGCCGTCTTTGGCGACGAGGCAGTCGACTTTAAGGGCGACGCCGAGCTCGACAAGTCCGGCGATGTCCAGACTCAGATGGGCAGTACCGACAACGCCATCTCCTACCTGGACTTCTCGCACTTCGATGACTCCAAGTTCAACGCCATCAAGGTCGAGGGCGTGGAGCCCAAGAGTGCAAACGTCACCGACGACTCCTTTAAGATCTGGGCTACCGAGCACATGTACTGCTCCAAGGACGCCGACGAGGCCACCAAGGCCTTCCTGGAGTTCATGCTCTCCGACGACGTCCAGGGCAAGCTCGTCGAGGAGCAGGGCTTTATCCCCGTCTCTGCCATGAAGGTCGTCAAGGACGCCAGCGGCAAGGTCTCCGCTAAATAAATAATCGCCCCCGGAAAGGTTTGCAATGGCAAAACAGCTGCCAAAGCGCGACCTTGAGAACGTGGGCCTGGGCGTCACGGGCGCGTGCGTAGCGCTCGTGACGCTTGTCGTTGCCGCGCTCATCTTTATGGTCGCCCAAAAGGGCCTCTCGGCTTTTTTCAAGGACGGCGTCTCGGTCGTCGAGTTTTTCACCGGCACCAAGTGGGACCTGGCCAACACGGCCGAAAACGGCCTGCCTTATACCGGCGCCCTGCCCCTGATCGTCACCTCGTTTGCGGTCATGGTGCTCTCCACGCTCATCGCGCTGCCCATCGCCATCGGCTCTGCCATCTTTGCGGTCGAGATTCAGCCTAAGTTTGGTTCCAAGGTCTTTCAGCCGCTTATTGAGCTTTTGACCGGCATTCCCTCGGTCGTCTTTGGCCTGATCGGCTTTCACGTTGTCGTCGGCCTTATGAAGAGCGTTTTCCACGTGAGCACGGGCCTGGGCATCTTGCCCGGCGCCATCGTGCTGGCCGTCATGATCCTGCCGACCATGACCACGCTTTCGGTCGATGGCCTGCGCGCCGTGCCCGACAGCTACCGTCAGGGCTCGCTCGCGCTGGGTTACACCCGCTGGCAGACCATCTGGCACGTGGTGCTCAAGAGCGCCATGCCGTCGCTCATGACCGCGGTCATCCTTGGCATGACCCGCGCCTTTGGCGAGACGCTCGCCGTGCGCATGGTCATCGGCGGTATCGAGGCCATGCCGACGTCGCTGCTGTCGCCGGCGTCCACCATCACCACCACGCTCACCACGTCTATGGCGGTCTATGCCGAGGGCTCGGCCCAGGACGATGTTCTGTGGGCGCTCGGTCTGCTGCTGATGGGCATGAGCCTCATCTTCATCCTGATTATCCATCTCATTGGCCGCAAGGGGGCGAAGGCTCGTGGCTAGCACGCGCATCCATATCGACGAGGCGAGACTCGGGCGTGTCCAAAAGCAGGACCGCATCGCCACGGGCGTGCTGACGGCAATCGTCGCCATCGTCATGCTCATCGTCATCTCCATGGTGGCCTACATCCTGTTCGAGGGCATCTCGACGCTGTTCAAACCTGGCTTTCTCACGGAGCCGTCGCGCGCCAACGGAACCCAGGGCGGCGTGTTCTACCAGCTGTTCGACTCGTTCTATCTGCTGTTGATCACCCTGGTCATCTCGGTGCCCATCAGTCTGGGCGGAGCGGTCTTCCTGGTTGAGTACGCGCCGAATGGCCCTATCCGCGACATCGCCTCTACCGCCATCGAGACGCTGTCCTCGCTGCCTTCCATCGTCGTCGGCATGTTCGGCTTTCTGGTGTTCTCGGTGCAGCTGGGCTGGAAGTACTCCATCATCTCCGGCGCCGTCGCTCTCACCATGTTCAATATCCCCATCCTGGTGCGCGTGATTCAGCAGGCGCTCGAGGACGTGCCACAGGCCCAGCGCGATGCATGCCTGGCCATGGGCCTTACCCGCTGGGAGGCCACGCTGCACATCCTGATTCCCGAGGCCATGCCCGCCATCGTGACCGGCATCGTGCTTTCGGCCGGCCGCGTCTTTGGCGAGGCCGCGGCGCTGCTCTTTACCTCGGGCATGAGCTCGCCGGTGCGTCTGAACTTCTTGAGCTTTAACCTGTCGAGCCCCACCTGCGCCTGGAACGTGTTCCGCCCCGGTGAGTCGCTCGCCGTGCACATCTACAAGATCTATGGCGAGGGCAGCCCCGAGGCCCAGCAGATCGTTTGGGGCACCGCGGCGCTGCTGATGATTTGCGTGCTGCTGTTTAACGTAGTCGCCCGTATCGTGGGCAAACAACTGGCAAGGAAGATGACGGCCGAATGAGCGAGATAAATGCAACGCCCGCAACTGAGGCGGCATCGTCCGAGACCCAGGACTTTTTGTCGAGCGTGGGGGAGAGCGAGAAGCGCGTGCGCGTGAGCGGCAAGGCCGTGAGCGACGAGGTCGTGCTCTCCACCAAGGACGTCAACGTGTACTATGGCGACCACCATGCACTGCACAATACGTCGCTCGACTTTCACAAGGGCGAGATCACGGCGCTCATCGGGCCTTCGGGCTGCGGTAAGTCGACCTTCTTGCGTAGCCTCAACCTCATGAATCGCGAGATTCGCGGCTGCCGCGTGGAGGGCGAGATCAACTATCGCGGGCGCAACGTGAACACCAAGACCGAAAACACCTACGAGCTGCGCCGTTCCATTGGCATGGTGTTCCAGCAGCCCAACCCGTTCCGCAAGTCCATTCGCGACAACATCACGTTTGCGCCTAAGCGCCACGGCATCACCGACCGTGACGAGCTCGACCGCATGGTCGAGGAAAGCCTGCGCGGCGCGGCGCTTTGGGACGAGGTCAAGGACAAGCTCGACAAGAGCGCCTACGCGCTTTCGGGCGGCCAGCAGCAGCGTCTGTGCATTGCGCGCACGCTGGCGCTCAACCCCGACGTGATCCTGTTTGACGAGCCCTGCTCGGCGCTCGACCCCATCTCGACGTTGGCGATCGAGGACCTTATGTCGTCGATCGTGGCCGAGCGCGCCATCGTCATCGTGACGCACAACATGGAGCAGGCGTCGCGCGTGTCCAACCGCACGGCGTTCTTCTACATGGGCGATATGGTCGAGTACGACGAGACCGACGAGATTTTCCAACGGCCCAAGGATAAGCGGCTGAATGATTACCTCACCGGCATGTTCTCCTAGTCCGGGACATGCTTGAGGCCCGCGGCGGCCACGGTCGCCACGGGACTGATTGGAGAGGCGGGTCATCTCTTTTGCGAGATGGCCCGCCTTTTTGTGTCGTGTGCGGCCTGCCTTTTCGCTGCTATCATGGACAACGTTGAATTTCTACGAAGGAGCAGGGCATATGGCGATTCTTTTGGGATGCGATTCCATCAGCCTAGAGTTTCCCACCAAGCATATTTTCGATAGCGTGACGCTCGGCGTGGGCGAGGGCGATCGCATTGGTATTGTCGGTAAAAACGGCGACGGCAAGTCGACGCTGCTGAGCGTGCTCGCCGGCACGCTGGAGCCCGATGACGGACGCGTGACGCACCGCCGCGGCACCACGATCGGTCTACTCGGCCAAAAGGATCAGCTTGTCGACACCGATACCGTGCATCATGCCGTCGTGGGCGACACGCCCGAGTACGAGTGGGCGTCGAGCCCTCGCACGCGCCAGATCCTTGCGGGCCTCATTAGCGATGTGCCCTGGGAGGGCACGGTGGGCGAGCTTTCGGGCGGCCAGCGCCGCCGCGTGGACCTCGCGCGCCTGCTGATTGGCGACTACGACGTGCTCATGCTCGACGAGCCCACCAACCACCTGGACATGCGCACCATCAACTGGCTCGCGCGCCATCTTAAGGCCCGCTGGCAGCGCGGCCAGGGCGCCATGCTCGTGGTCACGCACGACCGCTGGTTCTTGGACGAGGTCTGCACCAGCATGTGGGAGGTCCACGACGGCCAGGTCGATCCCTTCGAGGGCGGCTACTCGGCATACATCCTGCAGCGCGTGGAGCGCGACCGTATGGCCGCCGTCACCGAGGAGCGCCGTCGCAACATGGCGCGCAAGGAGCTCGCGTGGCTGAGCCGCGGCGCCCAGGCTCGTTCCACCAAGCCCAAGTTTCGCGTGGAGGCCGCCCGCGAGCTCATCGCCGACGTGCCGCCCGTGCGCGACGAACTGGAGCTCAAGCGCCTGGCCGTGAGCCGCCTGGGCAAGCAGGTTATCGACGTCATTGACGTGGACGCCGGCTATGCGGATGCCGACGGCACGTCCAAGCAGGTGCTCTCCGACGTGACTTGGCTCATCGGCGCCGGCGACCGCTATGGCCTGCTGGGTGAGAACGGCGCCGGCAAGTCCACGCTGCTCGATGTGATCCAGGGCAAGATCGCACCCCTGCGCGGCCGCGTGAAGATTGGCCAGACGGTGCGCTTTGGCGTGCTGTCGCAGCAGCTCGAGGAGCTCAAGCCCTACATGGGCGACACGATCCGCGAGGTGCTCGGCAACTATAGGAAGTACTACGTCATCAACGGCAAGGAGACTTCGCCCGAGAAGCTCTGCGAGCGTCTGGGCCTTACGACGCAGCAGCTCTGGAGCCGCATCGGCGATCTTTCGGGCGGCCAGCGCCGTCGCCTGTCGCTGTTGCTGACGATCCTGGACGAGCCCAACGTGCTCATCCTGGACGAGCCGGGCAACGACCTGGATACCGACATGCTCGCGATTGTCGAGGACCTGCTGGACGGCTGGCCCGGCACGCTGATCCTGGTGACGCACGACCGCTTTTTGATGGAGCGCGTGACCGACCAGCAGTGGGCGCTGCTCGACGGCCACCTGACGCATATGCCCGGTGGCGTGGACCAGTACCTGCGCCTGTGCAACGCTACCGCCGAGGGCGAGCCCGTGGGCGCGCCGAGCGCCAAGACCGGCACGTTTGACACCGGTGCCGCGGCAGCTGCGGCCGAAAAGCCCAAGTCGAGCGGCCAGCCCAATGGCCTTTCCAACGCCGAACGTCAGAAGCTTCGCCGCGAGGTGAGCTCGCTCGAGCGCAAAATGGAGACGCAGCGCGCCCGCGTGGAGGAGGCCGAGGCTGCGATGGCCCAGGTCGATCCCACCAACTACACGGCGCTGGGCGAGCAACAGGCAAAGATCGACGAGGTCCACGCCGCCATGGACGCGCTGGAGATGGCGTGGCTCGAGGCGAGCGAGAAGCTCGAGGGCGAGGAGTAGGCGAGGATGATCAAGGCTGCGTTTTTCGATATCGACGGCACGCTGCTGAGCTTTAAGACGCACCGGATTCCGGCGTCGGCGCAACAGGTGCTCGACAGCTTTCACGAGCAGGGGATTGCATGCGTGATCGCCACGGGCCGCCCGACCTACCAGATGCCCGATTGGCTGTTCGACTTGGGTTGGGATGCGTACATTACGCTTTCGGGCCAGCACTGTTTTGATGCCGAGGGGGTTTACCGCAGCTGTCCGATCGATCCGGACGACGTTGCAGTGATTGTGGACCAGGTGGCGCAGGGGCGCTACGACTCGCTGTGCATGCAGGGCGAGAACTCGTTTGTGAACCGCCTGTCCGAGCGCGTGGTGACGGCTGGCAGCAACGCGGGAATCGTCTACCACGAGGAGCCGTTTGAGCACGCCTTTGACGCACCGGTCTACCAGTTTTGCGCCTTTGTGGACCCGGCCGACGAACATATCGTGACCGACGCCGTGTCGCATTCGCTCACCACGCGCTGGTGCGACCTGTTCTGCGACATTATTCCCGCTAACGGCGGCAAGGACCTGGGCGTGGCGGCGACGCTCGAGCGGCTTGGTATCGACGCGAGCGAGGCGATTGCCTTTGGCGACGGCGAGAACGACCTGTCGATGTTTGCCGCCGTGGGCACGAGCGTGGCCATGGGCAACGCACAGGACACGGTGAAAGCTGCGGCGACCTATGTGACGACTGCCGTGGACGACGACGGCATCTACAACGCCGCGAAGCACTTTGGACTCGTGTAGCTGCGACCCGGCACTTAGGGACGTTCCTTATCTGCCGGCAGCTGGGGACACTCCTTGCGGGGCGTCCCCATTTTGTTTTCATCCCGCACGTTTTGTGAAACACGGCTAACTTTTAGGCAAAGTAGTAAGACATGGGCAACTTTTGCGGTAAAGTTAGCCGTGGAAAGTATCCAAAGGCTAACTAGAAGCCATCGCGAAAGGCGGCCCATGGCCCTACGTGAATCCGGAGAAGACTATCTCGAATCGATCTACGTTCTGTCGCAGCGCCAAGGCACGGTGCGCTCAATCGACGTCGCCGAATACTTGGGCGTAACCAAAGCAAGCGTCTCTAAAGCCATGGCGGCCTTGGAGAGCACCGGCTACGTGGAGATGGGCAAACGCGACGTGCATCTGACGGAACGCGGTCTTGAGGTTGCCCGTCAAATGTGGGAGCGCCACTGCTTTTTCGTGGGGCTGCTGGAGGATGCGGGTGTTTCGGCTGAGGTCGCGTCGCAAGAGGGCTGCCACATGGAGCATTGCCTGAGCGAGGAGAGCTTTGAGAAGCTGAAATCGATGCTGGGGCGGGACGGCGACCGGGATCAGTAACCCCACCAACCAAGTCCAACTCAGACAAGGAACCCCGCCAGCAAGCGATGCCCAAGAACCACCAGCAACGTCACCGTAGGCCGGGACTGGGCTTGGTTTTGAAAACATTCCGCAGGCCAGAATCGCCCCCGTTCATAGCTCCGAAGGAGCAGAACGGGGGCGATTCATT
>JAIHTM010000126.1 GCA_022713905.1 Collinsella sp. | reverse complement strand
GATCATGCGCCTGGTCACCAACATCATGGACAACACCAACGGCTCCACACCCAAGGAGCACCAGACCGACGACTTCTGGACCAAATCCGAACGCAGCCTCCTGACCGCGCTCACCGCGTTCGTCTACTACCTGCCCGACGACATCCTCAAGGACTGCCTGAACATCGACTCCGGCCAGACCCTCAACGCCGTGGCCGACATGCGCGACCTGCTCGAAGCCAGCGAACAGGACGAGACCAAGGAAAGCCAGGTCGACGCCGTCGCCCGGACCGCCACGGAGATCTACGACGAGACCCGCGCCGAATGGGAACGCGAGGGCGCAAACCACGACGACCCGGACCTGCAGGAGGCATGGCGGCTCGCCCAGGGCCTGAAGTTCGCCGCCCGCCAGTACCGGCCCTTCACCCAGGGCGCCGGAGAGACCAAGAAGGGCATCATCATCAGCCTCGGTGTGCGCCTCGCCCCACTGACCGTCGGACCGGTCCGCGAGATCCTCTCCGACGACAACCTCGGCATCGACCGGATCGGCGGATACCAGGACGAGCACAAGGGCGGATACAAGCATCCCAACGGGAAGACGGCCATCTTCCTCGCCCTGCCCGACGAGGACCCGACCTTCAACTTCCTCGCCGCGATCTTCTACCAATGCCTCTTCGACAGCATCATCCGCCGCTGCCGCACCTACCCCGGCGAATGCCTCGCCACGCCACTGCACTGCTTCCTCGACGAGTTCGCCAACGTGGGACGCATCCCCAACTTCGACAAGCTCGTCGCCACGATCCGCTCGCGCAAGGTCAGCGTCAGCATCATCCTCCAGACCATCGCCCAATTGAAGACCATGTACAAGGACTCGTGGGAGACCATCGTCGGCAACTGCGACAGCGTGCTCTTCCTCGGCGGCAACGAGCAGTCCACCACCGAATGGCTCAGCAAGCTGCTCGGCAAGGAAACCATAGACATCCGCACCACCAGCGACTCTAAGGGCGTGTCCGGCAGCCACACCACCAACTACCAGCGCACCGGACGCGAACTGCTCACGCCCGACGAGCTCGCGCAGTTGGACAACGACAAATGCATCTACAACCTGCGCGGACTCCACCCGTTCCTCAGCCGCAAGGCATGGCCCGGAACCACCATCGCCAAACCGAAATCCACGCTCAAACACTCCGAGGGATGGAGGAAGGCCGCATGACCAGCGAACCATCCGCCACCGAAACGGCGTCAACCGGGCAACTAAGCGCACTCAACATCAACGTCGGGGCAAACGTCACAGAGCTTCGCGAGAACAAGCACCTAAGCATGTACGACGTCGCGAAAGCCATGAAGAAGCTCGACCACAGCTGGAGCAAGACCACGTTGTTCAACATCGAACACAACTCGCGTCGACTCCAAGCCGTGGAAGCCTTCGATCTGCTGAGGTGCATGGGCTACCGTCCGGAAACAGACCTCATGTTGCTGTACCGCGACTCCCCCTCACAAGTCGACCTTTCCATTGAAGATTGCGCATTCGCTGGCCACAAATGCGAAGTCTGCTGGAGCGAATACCGGAAATCACGCGAACTTGCGGAAGCCAGCCTCGATGAAGCCACCCAAGCCGGCACCATTACCAAAGAGCGTGCCGATAATTTGAGAATCAACTTACGAACATGGGAACAATCGTTCCAAGAGCTCATACAAGAAAATCGAGAGGCAGACGGCTCCGACTGCCATCCTCTGACCGCGGATCCGGAAGCCGGCAGCTTCATAAAAAAGGTTGACGCCATTGCACCAGCGCCAACCCGATGAATATCCCGTCTCCTACGCGTCTCTCAAAAAACTCATTGAAGGCTAAGCATCCGTACTTGGAAAGTATGAGGTCGCGTCAATGGGAGTTGACGCGACCTCAAAGAACCCATGTCCATACGCGCTGCTGCTGGAAAACCGGCGCGAGACAAAAGGAACCTTACAATGATTGATTGTAACAAATAAAGAACAGTAATGGAAGCCCAATTTGGTGGCGGAAGCTCCTCAAATCGTTGGAATTATCCATTTTTACAGTATTTGCATTCTTCGCTCCATTTCGGTCATGCCGACCATCGCCAGCAGTTGCCTGTCGCGTTCGCTGAAATCGCTCATGGTTTCCCCCCATCGATATGCGGGCGCGCGAACCTTGAAGGCGGAGCCCGCCCCGCCTTCAAGGCCAGCCTGGATCCATCCCGATACGGAAAGAGCCCCCTGGTTTGAGCACTGTGAGTAGGCTTAGAAGGCTGCTGTTATCCACCATGCTATGCATGTCCTCATATTTTGAAAAGCCCGCGGCGCGTCCCGACCATGCTATGCATCCCAGGGCGATGCGGGTCTGTCGCACTCAGCCGACGGGAATGCGCTCCCGTTCCATGCCATGACGGACACGGTCGCTGGCGACCGATTCGATTCGGTCCTCGACGAAGCCGAATTCCATGCCCTCTTCAACCAGGCCGTCGGACCAGCAGTCAAGATAGCGGAACGGGATGGCGAGCTTGCCGGCCGCGTCGAAGGAACTGATCGCCTGCTCTCCGCCGATGCTTGAGCCGACTCCGAAAACGGCCTGGATCATCTGCTTGAGCAGCAGCGGATGCTCCTCCCCCACATTGACGGGTTCCTGTTTGCGCCATCCACGGCTGGACAATTGGATCTGCAAGGAACGATACCGTTCGGCGCTGATGATGTCCAACGTACGGGCCCGACTGATTGAAGCGGCAATTGATACTCCCCAACCCGATTTGACTTTGAGGAAGTCGCTTAACGTAGCGTTCCTCCGGATGGAGCGCGACATGTCTTCGGCGGACAGCAGCAACGCCCCCGCGAACAGATGCGCCTCACGCTCCATCTGCTGCGGTGTATCGGGCCTGCGGAACCGATGCAGTATGAGATGTCCCAGCTCATGCGCCTTGGTGAAGCGCTGCCGGTCGCCGCCGATGCGTTTGCCGGCGGAGTATCCGATGCACGGCATTCCCTCATACTGCGGATATGTGATGCCCTCGCTCGTCAGCCTTGTCTTCCCGTCATCGCTTCCGCCTGTGGTTTTCATCGGAGCCACCACGATGCCCTGCCTCTCCAGGCTACGGGTCAGATTTCCGACCGGGCCGATGGGGTCCAGTCCCATGCATGTCCTCGCCCGATTGGCGATGGAATCGATTTCGGAACCGGAAAGGTCTGTCTTGTGCGGGGCGATGTCCCGGATCCATGCGGGTTTGCCGGCAGGCATGCCCAGAAGACCAGCCAGTCGCGACACCGTGGCACATAGCTCGGAGTACTCAATCGAGACGGCAGCCAGCTCTCCCATGCTGGATTTGCTGGTCTTGCGGTACGTGACCGCCGTCATGGGCAATATGGGATCCTCACGTGTGAAATACGCCATTGGGAAACCCAGCGCCGCGGCAATCGCTCTGGCTTCGTTTTCCTTGAAGACGATAAAGCCGTTCTGCAGCTTGCTGAGTTTCGATTGGGAGATGTGAGAACGCTCGGACAATTCCCTTTGAGTCATGCCTTCCAGATGACGCGCCTGAACGATTCTTTCAGCGTTGTATTCCGTCATGGCTTTCATCTCCCATCAGTGGCGGAGCAATGAGGGAAGCCCATTCTATTGTTCCGTCCGAATCTCAATGTTCTCATTCTCGCTTGCGTCGTCGAAAACGAGGTTGGGCAGCAGGTTGTCGTCGTTGTCCTCTATAGGGGTGAAGTCCTTTACCTCCACCGGCTTGTCAAGCAGATCCAGACTGAAATCGTATTTCTTGGCCGGTCCCGCGTACGCGTACGGCATGACGTCCAACGGCCGGTATGCCGTGACCGAAATGGCCTTATCCGTTTCCTGCCACGCCAGGATCAGTTTGGTGTCGCTCAGATCCGGAGACACCTTGCCGTCGGGCGCGAACAGATCGTCCTGCGAAACCCTTTTGAGGGCCCCGGCCCCTTTGCAGGTTGCCTGCATGTAGTATGCGCGGGACGCTTTGGTGGCATTCGTCTTAGGCAGCTTGCCCGTCACCGGATCCACGCGGCGCAGAATCGCGCGCAGACCGGACGAGCCTTCTCTTAGGTGAAGGTATCCGCATTTGTCGGAAAGCACCCAGCTTTCGTCGTTCCAGATTCTCGCGCAGCGCTGGTTGATCAGACGCGGCATATTCGCATTGTTCTGATTGTCCCAGAACAGATCCGACGGATAGCGATCCAGTAGATCGGCCCTTGCCGCGTTCAGGGTTTCGTACAGCTTCGGGGCGAGGTCCTGCAACGAGTCGGTGAGGGCATGGGCCTCGTCCAGCTTCTTGAACTGTTCCGGCAGATAATACACAACCGCTCCTTTTTCCGCGCCGTAAGTTCCTAATGGAATATTTTACACCCTTATGTAACATTTCGGTATATCGGCATTTCGGTATATACCGATAGCAGCCATCGCCGTCAAAACGAAAAAACGGCTAAACGTGGCCGGCAATACGAACCAGCCGCGTTTAGCCGCGTAACTGTCGCCAATGCGACGATTGAGCGGTCTACAATGGCTCGGAAACAATGATACGCGGATCAGGGAGCATCCGCCAAAGGAAGCTCGTCCATCACCTATTCTTTCGTTCTCAGCCGACGGTCGCGCCGTCGGTGCCTGATGGCTTCGACGGGGTCGACGGCGCAGGCTGCGGGGTCGGTGTGGATGGCGTCGATGGGGCCGATGGCGCGGGCGTGGTGGTTCTTCCGGTGGTTCCCCCGTAGGTCCGGCCGGTGGTGCCGCCATACGTGGAGCCGCCGCTGCGGCGCGTGGTCTGGCCACCCGTGGACGGCACGGACTGCTGGGATTGCCGCGCCTGCTGCTGCGCGGCCTGTGCCTGGGCCTCTTCTTCCTTGGCTTTGTCGTCGTCCTGCTTGGCCTTGATGGACCGGTTCACCTTGTCCATGGCTTTGCGGATGGCGTCCGCGTCGCGGCTCTCCATCGCCTTGGCGAGGTCCGTGCGGGTGCTCTCGTCGGCGACCTTCCCAGCGGATTCGTCGTGGAGTTTTTTCGCGTCCTTCACGGTTTTGTCGAGGATGGACCGGTTCATCTTGTCCATCGCGTCGCGCAGCGCCTGGGTGCGGCGTTTGTATTCCTTGCCGGCCGTGGAGACGCGGCCGGTATCCGGGTCCGAGACGGGGCATGAGGGAAGCTTCGGGATGGCCTTGCCGGCGAGTTTGTCGAGGGCGTCGAGGGTGGATTGGTCCGTGACCTGGTCCTTGCCTGTGGCGGATGTGAGCCGGCGGGCCTTTTCCACCGCCTGTTCCAATGCGTCCCGCTGCCGGCCGGCCGTGTCGTGCGCCTGCCGGCAGTCGGCCGTCGCTTGGGCGAGCGTCCGCCGGGCCGTCTCCTCGCCGTGGTGGCGGGCGAGCATGACTCCCCCGCCGGCCATGAGTCCGACGGCGAGGAGTGCGGCGACGGTGATGCCGATGGCCTTCCATGGGATCGCGCGGCGCACCCTGACGTCGGCGAAGGGGTCGGTGTCCGTTCCGTCGTCCATCGGTGGTTCGGTTTCCGCCGGTTCCGGCAGGGGCGGGATGTCCATGGTGGACGGCTCGGTGTCGGCGACCCGTTCGAGCGCGGCGAAGTCGTCGTCGGCGTCGTCCAGGGCCTCCCGCATGGTCTCCGGTTCCGGCTCCTCGCGACGGTCGGGGTCCGGGGATTGCCGCCCGGCGTCCTCTTCCGGCTCGGGCGGGGACGGTGCCGGATCGGCGGCGAGACCCTCCTCCGATGCGAGGGGCACGGATTCCCATCCGTCGGTGGATCCGACGGGGTCGGCCGCTTCCGGCTCGGCCCCGTTCTCCGGCGGCAGCGGAGCGGCCGGTATGGCGACGCGGCGGCGGCCGCGCATGGATTCGGGCGGTTCCGGCGCGGCACCGGCCGTGTCGAAGCCCTGCTCCTGCGCGGTGCGCCACCAGTCAACGAGTCCGGGCCACGCGTTTGGATGTTCGGCGATTAGGCGCATCCATGGACGCCAACCGGGCTCGTTGGCCATGGCGTACAGCTGGTCGACCGTAAGCTTGGGGCTGAGAATCGGCTCACCCGTCTTCCTGTCGATCCTGGTCATTCCTCTCCGCCCTCGTCTTTGATGAGGACTGGCTGATCCTGTTCGTTTGCCTTCATCACTTTTGTTCCTCTGGTTTGCCTTCATGCACCCGGTATCCGCCTTCCAATGGGCCCTTGACCGCCGCGCATCGCCAGCCGTCGTCAGTGAGCGTGTAGTCAAGCACCCAGGATGCCTCCAGCCCGGTGGATACGGCGCATGTCGCCACCCGCCGCCCCGTGGACACGGGGAAGCCGGTGAACTCGGTCTCGGGCAATGGCTGCGGGGCTATGGATGATGCCGGTATGTCGAGGCCGGCGGCATCCGGCGTGAAGTATTCGCCTTCGAGTTGGCCTCGTTCGTCGCCCATGTAGACGCCGAGCGCTTTCGGCGCGAGGTCGGCGCACGGATCATCCTCCGTCGGCGTCGCCGGCTCGGTCTCTTCGTCTCCAGCCGTTTTTTGTCCGGGTTCGGTTTTCGTTCGCGGCCGGGCGACGGTGCTTTGCGTGTCCTCCGCGGTTCCGTTGCCGGCGCATATCACCGCGACGTTTCCTCCCAGGATGAGGAGCGCGACCGCAAATCCCGTCGCGGCGATGATCCTGTTCCTCTTTGGTTCCATGCTTGGTTTTCCTTTCAGTGGATGTAGCGGACGCCATTTCCGGCTGCGGCCAGTTGGGAGGCGCTGATTTCGCGTGTGGATACGACGCCGAGGCCAAGCGCGTTGGACTCGCTGATCAGGATCGACCCGTCCCCGCGGACCTCCTCGACCATGGCGACATGCCCGTAGTCGGCGGACGCGCCCAATACTCCCGGTTGGAACACGATGACGCTGCCGGCGGATGGGGAGCCGTCCACCGTGTAGCCGGCCGACGCCGCGGAACCTGCCCATGTGGCGGCGTTGCCCCACCCTGGTATCGGTTTTCCTATGTCGGCTCTTCTGGTCGCGGCCCACCAGGTGCACTGCCCCCATGGGTATCTCGTGTCCGGCGTGATGCCGGCCGTGGACACGATGCCGCCGGAGACCGTCAGTTTCGGTTCGAGGGAGCCGACCGTGCCACCCTCGGCGGTCCCCGTTGCGGTGTATTTGGTCGCTGCGAGTTCCTTGATCCGCCGCACATAGTTGATGGTTTCCTCGAAGGGCGGCACCATGCCGTATCTGAGCACGCTGCCGAGGCCGGCGTTGTACGCCGCGAGGGTCAGCTCCAACGTGTCGCCGGTCAGTTTCCCGGACTTCTTGGCCGTCTCGACCTGCGAGGCGAGGCCGCACATGTAGTTGCCCTGGCTCCAGATCGCGTCGTGCGGGTT
>JAIHTM010000458.1 GCA_022713905.1 Collinsella sp. | reverse complement strand
GTATTGCCCATGGTCATGGGGTCTTGTTCCGCCGTGTGCGTCTCCTTGATCCATTCGAGGGTCGACGGGTCGGATTCGACCGCGAGGTCCCACACGATCTGGCAGTACTGGGGCAGGCGGTTCCGTCCGCCTTTGCCGAGGCGCGCGTACCGTTGGTCGCCGCGGCGGATGAATCCGCGCTCCTGGAGAGTCTTCAACGCGGTGCGCACGGTGCGTTCCGAGAGTTCGGTGACGTTGACGATGGTCGCGATCTTCGGATAGGCTGCGGTGCCGTCGTCGTCCGCGCGGTCCGCGAGGTAGACGAGCACGGCCTTCGCCGAGGCGTTGCCCACGTGGAGCCAGTTCACGCGAGTCTCCCTTCCATGGACGGGTGCGCCATCATCGACGCCAGGCGACGGGAATCGACGGAGCCCGGACCGTTGTGGCGGGCGAATGCCACCACGACCGGGAACGTCCAAACCGGCGCGTGTAAATCCCGGTTACACTCGGGAGACACAGAGCAAGACATGCGGAAGGCTTTAGTAAGGTCGTTCATGTGTGATCACTACTCCAAGACAATGCATTGGGCGGCCACGGACCGGGATCCGGCAAGATACGGGATCCGCGGCCGCTCGGAATATTGGTTGCACCGCCCGTCCCCCGACGTTCCAGCATCGGGAACGGGCGTTTTTTTAGTTGCAGAGAAAGAGAGAAAATCGAATGGGATCAGACCATCGCACCACCTCCCTCGCCGTCGACGGGCCACGCGCCGCCGCAACGGATGGCGAGGCAAAGGCAATCAAGAGCCTGCTCATCAGGGACATCAAAGACTTCGATCAAAGCGTCCCAGCAGTCGTCAGACACGACGATGGAACGATCAGGCCTACGTACATAGGCGTATGGGGACAGGACCGTCTGATAGGCGCGGCCCTCATCCAGCCAGCCCTTTGCGTAGCCGAGACGCTCATATACCGCACCGGGACGAGCGGGGTCCATGCCGCACAGATACGAGAGGCTTTCGCCGAGCATGCAGCCATCATCGAAGGGATCTCGATCGTCAGGAAGCATCGGCGCGAAGGCATCGGATCGCAGATCAAGGCGTTCTGCGACTCCTGGGCGGCAGACCACGGCGCTGAACTGATACTCAGCATCCCCACCAACGAGGGCGCGCGCCTGCTCAACGAGAAAGCCGGATACACGGTCGTACCGCCCGACGGATATCTCACCATCAAGGTACTTGACGCTCAGGGACAGCCTCTTCACATTCCCTACGCCGACCAGCGGACCCAGGACAGAGGCACTAGCATGTGGGCGTACAAGCTCGTAGGGCAACGCACACAGCACTTC
>JAIHTM010000125.1 GCA_022713905.1 Collinsella sp. | reverse complement strand
GGTCGGAAGCCCCGCCACCCCTTGAAAAAAGGCGGCGGGGCCATGACCGGAAAGTTTGAGGGGAGGGGATGAACAGACAAGGTTAACGGAGGTTCATTTGAACTTTGGCAGGAAGACGATGAAACCCG
Organism: Collinsella sp.; assembly: GCA_022713905.1. Lineage (GTDB taxonomy): Bacteria > Actinomycetota > Coriobacteriia > Coriobacteriales > Coriobacteriaceae > Collinsella. The sequence goes on along the minus strand of JAIHTM010000125.1, from coordinate 7,739 downwards.
GTCTGAGAAAGGTCGCCGCGCTCATACTCGCGTCCGCGATGCTGTTCGGTTCAGGCGCGTCGGCCGTTTCCGCCGCGTATGCGGACGATACGACCATGGGCACGTCCACGCGAATCCAAGCCGAACCTGACGTGAAGACGACCACAGGCGGCGACGAGGCCGCGACGAAACCCGACGCCGGTTCCGGCGACGAGGCCGGAACCGGGGCGGACAAACAATCCGACACCGGTGCGCCCGCGCAATCCGCTCCGCAGGCGGACGCGGGTCAGGCCGCGCCGGACGTGACCGTCCACGACATGCTCGACACGGACAGCGCCGCCGTGAGCAGGCTCAGGCTCATCGACCGCATCACCGGCACCGCGCCGTTCGACAAGGACAACGGGCGCGGCGACGACAAGGACGAGAACAACGACATCGTCCGCTCGTACGATACGGTGACCTACGACTACGAGTACACGCTCACCCCCGACTCGACCATGGACTACTATCGGCGCACGCGCGTCGGCTTCCGGTTCGAACTGCCGTATCCGGCCGATAAGGTCACGTTCGACGCGGAGAAGATGGGCTGGGTGGACCATACGCCCGGCTACGAGCCGAAACTCACCACGGAAACCATCGACGGGATCGTCACGCAGGTGTACACCTGCTACCGTCTGTTGGAGCCGACCAGCCAGTCGCCGACCGTGAACCCGGGCACCGGTTCCATCGGCCTGTCGGTCGCCGTCAAGGGCGCGCCCCACGGCTACCGGTTCCATCCGACCGTCAAGGCGTGGCCCGCATGGGACGCCTCGAACCCGACGAACACGGGCACGCACAAACGGGCCGAGGACACGCCCGCCGATGTGACCGTCAGCGCGAAACTCAACCTGAACGTGCGCATGGTCAACTACGGCAACGTGGACAGGGGCGTGTTCGACTTCTCCTCGGGTGCGGCGAACGCGCCCAACAAGGACGAGGGCAAGGTGACCGGCTTGGGTTCGGGCATCGCATTGGTCACGGAGATGCGTTGGCCCGACCGGACGAAGGGGTTGAAGGGTTTGGAGGCCCCGTCCGGCAGGATCACCTATAGGCTTCGCCTGTCCAACCAGTATTCGGATGATACGAAGACCGGGACGAAGCATCCGATGGAACGCCGTTGGCAGCCGTTGCTCTACGATTACGGGCATATCGACAACGAAGATTCGAAGTATGGGCGGACGTTCGCGTGGATGGGCGACCTACGGTATCAGGCTCCGGGCGTCGCCGACCATGCCGACGGGAACGACCGTGTGGCGCGTGGCAACACGACAATCACGACCACGACCGGCGGGCAGGGCACGGACGTGACCGTCTCGTTCGACGGGTACGACACGTCCGTCTTCCCCATCCACAATAAATTGAACGGCACACATAATAAATGCAGCACGGATTACATGACGTCGGACTGTTCCACCATGCAGGTCGGAGCCATCCACACGGACGTATTGCAGTTCGTCACGCCCACCAGCCGTGACGGCCGGACCGTGGCGCAATATTACGGGAACGTGGACCAGACGGCCAACATCACCATGGACGACATGGGATTGACGGCCACCGGCGTCAGCGGAGACCGTCTCGCCACGGCGGAAGACAATTCGAACCAGGCCTCCACCGGTGACGACCATGCGGGTTCGGCCGTGACCGTCCGCATGCAGGGCACGTACAGTACGCGCATCCGATACACGTACTGGAGCAACAGCATGTCATGGAACGATGCGGGCACGAGCGGCGACTGGACGATGCCCGACTACGGCAACGGGTCCGACAGTCTCATACAGGGGTCGAAACTACGCCTCCAAATAGGCCACAACATCATCATCAACTCCGAAGGTGACGCCGAAGTGATGGGCATGGGTTTGGTCAAACTCGACCCGAACAGCATCGAACCGGTGGACGACCATCCCGACACGCAGCCGACCATCCCCATGAACGTTTTCACGTGGGGCATGAGGGCAGCCAAACGGAGGAACGCAATCCCCTACTGGTACGCCGTCAAAAAGGACGGCACCAACTGGAAGGACTACAGGGAGCAGCGCGACACGAAAATCAGCGGACTCGACTACTATCCGACCCTCAACGAGGCGAAACGGCATGGCACGATAGTCGGCATGCTGTTCGAAGACCACAACACGGTGGACCCGACCGGCACGAGCTTCAACCGAACATTCACACCCATCGTCTCCCTGCCCGCCCGCATCCTCGACACTGCGAGAATCGGCACGGTCACACCCATCGTCGCCGAAACCGCCTACTGGACGCGCAACAGCCTCGCCCGGACCGCGAACCTGGACGCGGACGCGCCGGATACGCAATGGCAGCGATGGTCCGACAGTCTCGCCACCCGACTGCCCGAATACGCGAACAGCGTGAAACCCGACCTGACCTACAGCGGCGACACGTACCGTCCCGCCACGTTCGACGACAACGGCGTCTATCAGGGCGGCGACACCGCCGACACCCTGAAAGGCGACAGCCTGTACATAGCCGGCGAAACACCGCACATCGCCAAACAGGTCGAGCAGACCAACGAGGCCGGCAACGTTAAAACCGTCTACGATTTGGACAAGGAACAGCGTGCGGTGGACTGGAAGCTCACCGCCACCGCCGACACGTCCACGACCACGGACGGCGGACAGTACACGACCGACTACATCATCACCGACACGCTGCCCAAGGGCCTGACCTACGTGGACGGTTCTATGACGGTCGGCGGACAGTACACGCAGCATACGCCCGACAAGGGCACGGTCACCGGCGGCACCCCCGTCACGCCGACGATCGTCGTGAACAAGGACGGCACCACCACCATGACCATCAGGGTGAACGGGGCGCGCGCCGATTCGGGCACGCAGACCGTCATCCACTATTCCACCACCATCGGGGCCGCGTTCGACCCCGACCATGACGTGAGGAACAACGATTCGTTCACGAACCATGCGACCATCCAGTCGAAACGCAACATGGCTCCCCCCATATCCTCAAAAGCGCAGACCGCCGACGCGACGGTTCGCGTGTCCCGCACGCGCGCGACCGCGCTGGCGACCCGTGCCGACCCGCTGCTGAACGACATCAACCGCCCGTTGGGCTACACGAACATGCTGGGCAACTTCTCCAAGGACGAGAAAACCGACCCGTATGCGGTGGACGTCATGCCCTACACGGGCTTGAACCAGTCCAACTATCACGGCGACTACGTGATGGCCGGACTCACCGTCAAGGCGGGTGCGGGCGCAAGCATGAACGGCGTCAAAGTCTACTTCACGACCGACCAGAAGTGGCGCAACGTGGACGCGACGAAGATAACCCGCGAACAGGTCACACAATGGACCGAAGCCACGGTGAATGCGACCACAGGCAAGGTGACCATCCCCGACGGCTACAGCAAGCCGGTGGCATGGGCGTTCACCTCGCCAAGCCTGCCCGCCAACGCCCGCTACGATTTCAGCCTGAGCATCAAACCCACGGGCAACAAGGCGGCCGACTCGTATGTGAACCGGTGGGCGGACGGCGACAACACGGTGGACGCGGTCACGCAGGTCGTGGAACGCAAGGTCAACGGCGTCGCATGGTTCGACACCAATCATGACGGCATCCGACAGGATTCGGACAGGCTTCTCGCGGACGTGACCGTCACCCTCGTGGATGGCAACGGCAGGACAGTCACCAGTGTGAGCGGCAAACCCTGCACCGCCACAACCGACAGGAACGGACACTACGAAATCGGTTCCATTCCGGCAGGTTCTGGGTTCAAGCTCAGGTTCACGCCGAAAACCGGCACCGCTTGGCACGGGCAGAACGTCACCGTCAAGAACGCGAAGGACGCCAGCGAGGCGACCGACTCCGACAGCGACCGAGAGGACGATTCGCACGGCAACATGGTCGCCGGCGTCATCACGCTGAAACCGTTCCCCGCGTTGGACGAGATGGCGTCCGCCGTGTACGAGGATCCGAACGAGGACCACGGCATGAGCGGCACGCTCATGCCCGCCACGCCCGCCACGTTCAAGGCGGTCAAAGTGCTGGACGGGCGTCCGAACGGCGCTTGGACCGACAGGGACAGGTACGTCGCGGACATCACCGCGTTGGACGGCGCGCCCGCGAACGCGGTGCCCTCCACCATCACGTTCGCCGACAACAGGACGAAGACCGTCAAAATCAACTCCAACGCGTTCCCCACGGACGGCGTCTACCGGTATCAGGTCAAGGAACGCAAGGGAGACAATGCGGGAGTCACCTACGACGACCGCACGTGGGTCCTGACCGTCACCGTCACGGACGATTTGACCACGTTCACCCGTCGCATCACCGCCAACACGACGTGCGACGGCGTCCAATCCGACGCCATCCAGTTCACGAACACGTACGCGCCGAAGGACGTGACCGTAAGCCTGACGGCGCGCAAGACGTTCGACAACGCGGACGCCAGCCACGCGAAGCTCACTGACTTCCAATTCCAACTGTTCGACAACGAGCGGGCGGTCGGCGTGCCCGTGCAGACCGTCAACGCCGACCGGAACGGTGACGTCCGCTTCCAGCCGTTGACGTTCACCGCCAGCCAGCTGAAAGGCAACAAGTCCAAGACGTTCACCTATACGGTGCGTGAAATCCGCCAGTCGGCGGGCGGCGTCAACTACGATTCCCACATGGGAATGTGGCAAATCACCGTCACCGACGATTTGACCGGACAGTTGAAAGCCCAAACCAGAACGAACGCGGCCTATCCGACTACGTTCACGAACACGTATCAGGCGAAGCCGGTCAGCGTGCAATTCCGTGCGCACAAGACCCTCAACGACCCCGACCATACAGGCATCCAACTGCAAGCCGGACAATACGAGTTCAAGTGCGTCGAGGACAAGACAGGCGGCCAGGTCGGCACGGCGAAGACCAACGACCAGCGAGGCGACGTCCTGTTCGACGCCATCTCCTACACGCGGCCGGGAACGTACGACTACACCATCCGGGAAACCCCCGGCGACAGGGGCGGCATCACGTACGACACCACGAAACACCACGTGAGGGTCACCGTCACCGACGATGGGGAGGGACGGCTGCTCGCCGACGTGAAATACGACGGCGGGACCGCCATCCCCGAATTCACGAACACGTACCGGGCGCAGCCCGCCACGGACACGCCGACCGCAGTGAAGGCCGTCTCCGCGTCCGAAGGCAACCACTATAAGCTCAAGGGCGATGATTTCACGTTCACGCTCCACCGCGTGACCGCGCCCGACGGCGTCACGGCCGAAGCCGACCAGACGAAGACCAACGACGCCCGGGGCAACATCAGGTTCGACCAACTGTCGTTCCCGTTGCCCGGAACCTACGTGTACACCGTTTCGGAACGGGACGTCACCGTCCCCGGCGTCACCAAGGACGGCACCGTCACCACCATCACCTACACGGTCAAGGACGTCGGCCATGCCGGACGGTTGAAGGTCGTCGATAAGACCATCACCCGTTCGGACGGCAAGACCGCGAACGGCATCCGATTCGACAACACGTACAATCCGAAAGGCGTCGGCTGCACGCTTGGCGGCGTGAAGACCATCATCAACGCGGATACGGCGACCAACCGCATCCCACAGGATGGCGAGTTCACGTTCGCACTCACCTCGCATGACGGCGCTCCGATGCCCGAGGGGTCGAAGGACGGCGTGAAGACCGTCACCAACACCGGCACCGGTTTCACGTTCGGACGAATGGACTACGACAAGCCCGGAACCTACGTGTACACCGTCACCGAACAGGCCGGACGTGACCCGACCATCGGATATTCCACCCAAGCCTATGACGTGACCGTCACCGTCACCGACCAAGGCGGCATGCTCTCGGCCACCGCCGACCGTCAGGCCAACGACATCCGCTTCGACAACACGTACACGCCGACACCCGTTGACGTGACCGTGAAGGCGGACAAGCACCTGACCGGACGTGATCTGAACGATGGCGAGTTCGCCGCCGAATTGAAGGATTCCGACGGCAACCTCCTCCAGACCAAACGGTTCGCCCGCGTTCCACGCGACGCGCAATCCGACAAGGCGACGAACGTCCGCGAAGGGGAAGGAACCCTCGAATTCGACAAGCTCACGTTCGACCGGGCCGGCGTGTACACGTACACCGTGACCGAACAGGACGGCAATCTGGGCGGCGTCACCTACGACAGGACCGTCCACACCGTCACCGTCACCGTCACCGAGGACGCGAAGACCCATCGGCTCGTCGCCGCCGTCTCCTACTCCAACGGCGAGGGCGGCGAGGAAGGCATCCTCTTCCGCAACACGTACCAGCCGGGGAACGTCATGGTCGAACTCGCGGCCAGGAAGAACCTGACCGGACGCGGGCTGAAGGCCGACGAATTCGAGTTCGAACTCGTGGACAAGGACGGCAAGGTCATCGACAGCGCGAGGAACGACAAGGACGGCGACATCCGGTTCAAGCCGCTCACCTACGGTCGTGACAACAACGGCATCGACGATTGCGGCGAACACCGGTACGTGATTCGGGAAAGGAACACCGGCGAGAAGAACGTCACCTACGACAGGACGGAACACCACGTGACCGTCACCGTGGGCGACGACCTGCAAGGCAACCTGACCGCCAAAGTCGAATACGACCCGACGGACGATACGGCGAAGGATTCCAGCGCCATGCCCGCCACGCCGACCGACAAGACCGACAAGACCGATGGGGATGCCGTCGGGGACGGGCCGTCCACGACTCCCGGCATGGTCACAACCACCGGAACCCGACCCGAGTTCACCAACTCGTACATCCCACCGGCGACCCCGGCCATCGTGAAGATGATTCGCCAACTCGCCAAGACCGGCGTATCCACGCCGACCGTGGCGTTGGCCGCGTTCACGCTCTTGGGAGTGGGATTGATGCTGTTCCGCCGTCGCGGAAACCAAACCGAGACCGCGCGACACAGGAAGTAAGGCCACGGTAGGACAGTAGAAAGGCCGGGCAGGGGAGCGGATTCCCCGCCCTGCCTTTCTACTGTTTTCTTAAATGTCGGATACCCTGTTTGTGAGTGGCATTCAGGAGAACGGGAAAACTGGTCGTGGCCGGCATCATCGGCTGGAACACGTACAGCGGCGCGAAGCTCGCGCAGGCGAAGGAAACGTGCGCCGCCGCCGCCGACACCGTGCGCAACAATGCCAACGAATACAACGCGCTGCTCAACGGCGATGCCGCCGATGCCGCCGCCGTCAAGGCCGAACAGGTCGAGGACTCGAAGACCGTCGAATCCTTGGGCAAGGAGCTCAAGGCCATGGCACCCGAATACGAGGGCTGCGTGGCCGAAGACGCGCAAGGACTGGATGCCGCCACCGTGAAGCTCAATGAACAGGCCGACTGGTACGGGACCCACGAGAAGAGCCTGTCGAAGGCGGTGAGGGCCGTCGCCGAATCCAAGGCAGCGAAGAGGCTGGAAACCGCGAAAACGAATCTGACGGCGAAGCTGGACGAGGCGTCGAGGCTGCTCGCGGATTCGGACGGCAAGGTCGCGGACAACGCCACCCGCGACGCATTGTCGAACGCCATCGACGCGGCGAACGGGCTGAAGGACGGGAACGATCCGGCGAAGATCGACGGGGCGCGCAAGACGGTGGAGGATGCCATCAATGGCGTGGCCGCGAGCGTCCAGGCAAAGACGGACGCGGATGCGCAAGCCGCCGCAGCGGCCGCCCAGGCTCAGGCGCAGGCCCGATCCGCCTACA
>JAIHTM010000124.1 GCA_022713905.1 Collinsella sp. | reverse complement strand
TTTTTGATCCCTTGGGGACGGAGGAAAACGGATTATTGCCGCCCGCAAGGGGCCTGGTGATCCGTTTTCCTCCGTCCCCAAGGGATCATTTTGCATGATTTGGAATGGGGCTCGTTTCAAACGGGTATTACCTATCTTGGGCTTGCATGTTTGGCACTTTCGCATATTGGCTACTGCCCGCCGTTAAACCGTTCTGCGAAAGGAGCCAAGATGTCCCGCCAGCCACGTCAAAAGTCATCCACCGGGCTATATCATGTAACCGCTAGAGGCAATGCTCATCAGCTCATTTTTGAGGATGACGACGATCGCATGGCATTGCTCCATCGTTTGAAAAACTGTTTCTGCCATTCGGAGATCTCGGTTTTGTCATGGTGCTTTATGTCCAATCACTTCCATCTTGTATTGGAAGATCCAAAGGATGCCATGTCTCCCTCAATGAAGCGGGCTCTCTCCTCCTATGTGCTTTATTTCAATACAAGGCACCAGCGTGTCGGTCATCTGTTTCAGGACCGCTTTTACAGCACTCCTGTCTTAGATGACAGTCATTTTCTTACAGCAATCGATTTTGTACATCTAAACCCCGTCAGGGCGTATGGCGGCCCTCTTCTTGGATATCGATGGTCGAGCCTGAATGCGTTTGTATTGGGGCATGATGAATTTGCGTTCTGCGATATGTGCCGAGTTCAAGAACTGTCTTCGCCGTGTGTTGATCAGCGCGCATACCTAAGGCATCTTTACGATGTCCTGAAGCTAGACTCAATGACCTATGGAATGCGCGAAAAGCTATCAGACGAAGATGCACTGAGGCTTGTTCGACATCTCGCGGCCCCGTTTGATGCCTGCGATATTAAGGCACTCGATAAGAATCAACGAAGTGCAATCATGATACGCGCACGAAAGGCTGGCGTGACGGTCGGTCAGCTTGTGCGTTGTTGCGGACTGGGTGAGGCAACGGTTAAAAGGGCAACTGCTGGCTGGCGCGACGCCTCAAATGATCCGTTTTCCTCCGTCCCCAACGGATCATCACGGCGTTCCGCGTAAAAGATGATCCGTTTTCCTCCGTCCCCGAGGGATTAGGTGTGCGTGTTTGTGCGCACTTATCTGCGCAGGATTGCGTGAACATGCGCATACATACGCCGTTTACGGTCTAATAATGACCGTTTGGCGGTAATACGCGCAAGAGTACGCACATACACGCGTATTTATGCGAATATAGAGCCGTCAGAAATGAAAGACGTTCCATGACACAGGAGGCACTCATGGCAGATTCCAAACAGGCTCCGCTCGATGCTGCGGCAGCAGCAAAGGCAGCGTTCGCTTCGGTTCAAGACAAGCCGTTCCCTAACGACATCTTTACGGCACCCGAGCTTCGATGGGCTGTGATCGGTTGTGGCGTTATCGCCAACCAAATGGCCCAGTCCCTCGCGCTGGCCGGCCGCAAGCTTGCGGGCGTCGCCAACCGCACGCTGTCCAAGGCCCGGGCTTTTGCTGAGCAGTATGGCATCGAGAAGGTCTATGAAACGGTTGAGGACCTCTATGCCGATCCGGATATCGACGCCATTTATATCACCACGCCGCACAACACGCATATTACCTATCTGCGTGCCGCGCTGGCCGCAGGCAAGCACGTGCTCTGCGAGAAGGCCATTACCCTCAACTCTGCCGAGCTCGACGAGGCCCGTACCATCGCCGACGAGCACAACGTGGTCCTTATGGATGCTACCACGGTGCTCCACATGCCGCTGTATCAGGAGCTGCGCCGTCGCATGGATGCGGGCGACTTTGGCCGCATGAACCTCGCCCAGCTCAACTTTGGCAGCTATAAGGAGTACGGCGACCTGACCAACCGCTTCTACAACCGCAGCCTTGCCGGCGGCGCCATACTCGATATTGGCGTGTATGCCCTGTCCGTCATGCGCCTCTTTATGGCAAGCCAGCCCGCTGAGGTCGTTTCGCTGGGCAATACCTGCGAGACTGGCGTTGACGTCGCAGGTGGCATTGTCTGCCGTAACGCCGAGCAGCAGCTGGGAGTCGTGAGCCTTACGCTCCACTCCAAGCAGCCCAAGCGCTCGGTTATCAGCTTCGACAAGTGTTATATCGAGGTCAACGAGTATCCGCGTGCCGACCATGCGACCATCGTGTGGACTGCAGACGGTCACCGCGAGGAGGCCCACGCTGGCACCGAGGCCTACGCACTGTGCTACGAGATGGCCGACCTGGAGAAGGCCGTTGCCGGCGATGATTCGAAGCGCGAGCTTCTGGGCTATGCTTCCGATGTTATGGAGCTGATGACCAAGCTCCGTGCCGATTGGGGAGTCGTGTACCCCGAGGAGGAGTAAACGATGCTTGCGGAAGATAGGCTCAACGAGATCGTGTCGATGGTGCAGCAGACCGGCTCGGTTACCGTGCCGGAGCTTGCTGAGGCCCTGGGCGTGACGGCGTCTACTATTCGGCGCGACCTGCAGACGCTCGACCGAGCACACCGTATCGCCAAGGTGCACGGAGGTGCGACAAGTCTGGAGCGCGCGCACGTGACGCGCGACCTGACGATCAACGAGCGCAGCGATCTCCATAATGATGACAAGGAGCGCATCTGCGCCCGTGCGGCGGTGCTTGTGGAGCCCGAGAGCTTTGTGTACATCGATTCAGGCTCGACGACGCTTAGGCTCATCGAGCATCTTCCGCGCCTTGAGGGCGTCACCTATGTGACCGACTCCGTGCTCCATGCTCAGCATCTCGCTCTGCGCGGCATGCGCATCGTGGTGCTGGGCGGCGAGCTCAAGCCCGAGACCGAGGCGCTCGTCGGTCCCGACGCCTTGGCAACCCTGGACCGCTATAACTTCAACTGCGGCTTTTGGGGTTCCAATGGCATCGCCGCCGAGCAAGGTCTCACCACACCGGATATCGAGGAAGCGCAAGTCAAGCGTATCTCGATGCGCCATACCGCCAAACGCTTCGTAATCTCAGACGCCAGCAAATTCGGCATGGTGGCGCCCGTCAAGTTCGCGGACTTCCGCGACGCAACGATTATTACCGCGGGCGAGGTGCCAGCCAAGTACCAGTCGATGGACAACGTCATCACGGTCTAGCGACAGGGCAAGGTCAAAACCATTTAGGTTCCTCAATAGAAAAGCGGCAACACCCTCGATGGGCGATGCCGCTTTTGTTGTCTGCCGTTTTGTCTAAATCTGTAACAGATAGACCGTTAAAAGTAGGCCAGGTGTTACAGATTGAGATACTTCCGAACCTTGCCGCCCCTTTGTCTCGATCTGTAACATCTGGGACCGATTTTGCCGAGTTATTGTTACAGATTGAGATTTTCCCTTAAGGGGGATTCGAATGTCTCGATCTGTAACAGATAGACCGGAAAAAGAGCTCTAACTGTTACAGATCGAGACGTTTTGGGACCGCGGCTGAGCCATTGCGGCAAAACCACCACAAAGGTGCCTGTCCCCATTGTGGTGGTTTAGGGCTCCCAGGGGCAGGGGGCTTCGATGTGGATGTGCTCACCGGTTACGGGATGCGTAAAGGACACGCTGTGGGCGTGGAGCATCAGACCGCAGGGGTGCGGCGTGCCGTACAGGTCATCGCCCACTAGGGGATGACGCTCGCTCGCCAGATGCACACGAATCTGGTGCTTGCGGCCGGTGAGCAGCTCAACGTCGATATACGAGCGCGTGGGCAGGCCCCGGCGGCTCTTAAGGCGCTTGAGCACCTTGACACGAGTCTGGGACGGCTTGCCGCTGGCGCCGACGCGCATCTTTCGGCTGTCGTGACGGTCGCGGGCGATGGGCTTGTCGATGAGCTTCTCGTTCCAGTCGATCTTGCCCTCGGCGAGCGCCAGGTAGTGCTTTTCGAAAGCGTGGTCGATGACCATCTGGTCAAAGGCGGGCTGCGTCTGCTTGTCGAGCGAAAACAGCACTACGCCGGTGGTGTCGCGGTCCAGGCGGTTAAGCGGCTGCATGTCGGTCGCGGCAAAGCCGTCGCCCATCGCCAGCAGCAGGTCGCTGGCGTAGTCGGTGAGCGTGCGCTCGCCGGTGCCGTCGCCGTGGACGATCATGCCGGCGGGCTTGTCGATGGCCATGAGCCAGGCGTCGCAGTAGAGGACTTGAGGTTCTTCGTTCACGTGTAAGCCTTTCGGTTAGCTGATTCCCACAAACATGCAGCCCGAGGTCGCCCCGCGTAGGCGGGCGGCGGGCTTGCGGCCGGCCTGCGCTGCTTCGACGGCACGACGGACGCGGGCGACGGCACGGCCCACCTCATCCGTTTCGAGCAGCGTTCCGTCCACCATGAGACGACGCACGCCGGCATCGAGCAGCTGAGGGACCTGCGGCGTGAGGTCGATGGGATAGGCATCGTACAGGCGAGAGCGGCCGTGGATATCGGTGCGGACGGGCATGACCTTTCCGTCGATATTCTTGAGCGAGAGCTTGCGGGCACGCAGGCGGCAGTTGGCACAATCGTGGATGCAGCCGTTGGCAACCTGCAGAATGCAATGCTCGCTTGTCATGACGCGCGGGCGGCCAAAGACGGTGATGCCCAGAGCCGCGGGCGCCGCGGCGCCGAGCGAGACAATCTCGTCGAGCGTAATCTCGGGCGAGAGCCAAAACGCACCGGCTCCGCGCTCGGCAAGCGCCTCCATGCAGGCCGTGTTATGCACCGGCAGGCAAGAGCGAATTTCGGCCGTGGCGCCGGCATGCGCGGCTACGGCGAGCTCGGAGATATTGCCGACGGCGACGGTGACTCCAGCATTGATCCAGGGATCGACGCGCTCGTGGTCGACGGCGCGGCAGACCTCGTCGAGTACGGGTACGATGCCCCGCTCAAGCGCATCGGCGGGGGAGAGCCCGGCCGCATCGAGCGCATCGGTGGTCATGTAGATGCTCGTCGCACCCTCCGCGCGGGCTGCCTCGGCAGCTTCGAGCGAGGTGACGGTGGCGCAGATCTGCGGCTCGTCGCGGTAATGCGTGGGCATGGCGCGCGTACATTTGTCGAGCACCGGCAACTCGAGCGTTTTCGCGCGCTCCTCGTACGGCTCCAGAATGGACTCCTCCAAGGCTTTACAGGCGGCGGCGCGCACCTTGTGCACGGCGGAGAAGCCCATACCGCAGCCCTCATCGAGCGCCACATCAAAGCTTGCTGCCTCAAAGGGCGAGGAGCCCATGCGGCCTACATGCTCCACCAGGTCTGCCGCCTCGACGGCGCGGGTCTTGGCGGCCTCGACGGTGAAGCCCGTGGCGGTGGCGATGAGCGCGGGGTTGTCACAGCAGGTGAGTGTGACAGTAAACGGCTCGCCCAGACGCGCCACGACGGACACATCAACAGCTCGGCGGCGCAGCACATCGCGTTTGAGCGCGGCGCCGGCGGCATCGATGGCGCGCTGGCTGCGGATGACGCGCACGCGGCAGCCCTCGGGCATGCTGCGGGGCACGCGACACTCGATGATGTCACCGGCGGCGGCATCATCGGTAGCGATAGTGGTTAGGAACTGGTCGAACTCGTCATCGTGGCGAAGTTCCAACAAGTCGCCCTTGCCCACGGGTTCAAACAGCTCAATGCGAGCGATGGCGGCGCGGCGACGGCGGTCGTCGGGCTTGAGGCCACGCACATCGCGGTTGGCCGGGCGGCTGCCCAGTACCGTGCCCACGATCTGGCCGCGGTTGTTGGAGCGCTCGTAGCTCATCATCTCGTCGCCCGAGGTGCCGTCCTGATAGGCGTGCGTAAAGTCGCGGTTGAAGCAGCGCTTGAGCTGGCGCTGGCGGGCGGCTTCCTCGTCCTTGGCAACGGTGGCTCCGGATAGCATGTCGTCAATTTCGTGACGATACACATCAACGATGGAGTACACGTAATCGGGCGCCTTCATGCGGCCCTCGAGCTTGAGCGATGCGGCACCGGCGTCATACAGACGGCGAACAAGCTGCGAAGTGTTGGTGTCGCGCGGGCATAGCGCACGCTCGCGGCCGGCGGGGGAGAGCGCGCGGCCGTTCTCATCGATCAGCTCGTAAGGCAGGCGACAGGGCTGAGCGCACATGCCGCGGTTGGCCGATCGTCCCGCCATGGCAAAGCTCGAAAGCAGGCACAGACCCGAGTAGCAAAAGCAGATGGCGCCATGGCTAAAGACCTCAAGGTCCACATCGGGCGCGGCATCGTGAATGGCGGCAATCTCGTCGATGGAAAGCTCGCGCGAGAGGGTCACACGGTCGGCGCCCTGCTCGCGGCACCAAAGGGTACCGCGAGCATCGTGGATGTTTGCTTGGGTTGAGATGTGCGTCTCGATGCCGGGCATCGTGCGCTTGACCTCAAAGAACAGGCCCCAGTCCTGGATGATGAAGGCGTCGGCGCCCAGCGTGGAGCAGCGATGGATGAGTTGCAGCGCATCGCCCATCTCGGACTGCTTGATGACGATGTTGACCGTGACGTAGACGCGCGACCCGGCTAGATGTGCGGCGCGGCAGGCTTGCTCAAAGGCCTCGTCGGTAAAGTTGGTGGCCTTGCGGCGGGCGTTGAAGCTGCCCATGCCGCAATAGATGGCGTCTGCCCCCGCGGCGAGTGCGGCGGCAAAGGGCTCGGGCCCTCCGGCGGGGGCCAAAAGCTCGGGTCTGCGGTTGGTGGTTCGACTGGCGGTTGCGGTCATATCCTGCCTTTCAAAATGCTCAGATATTCAAAAGTATAGTGGTGCCGTTGCGGCAGGCGATGCCCGTGCTCCAAGCGGGATAAAGTCTTCAGCAGCTTGGGCTGGCTGACCCCGTGGAGAACCGTTCAGCGGTTCGGGGAAACCGTTGGGCGATAAAATATTCTCGCAAACTGATAATATTCTTGCATCGCACGGAAACCTTGAGTACTATCCCAATCAAGCGCGGTGTTCAGACCGAACTGTGCCTCCCGGTGCGAACGCCGCGCTCACGCTTTCTAGTTAACCGTAAGGAGATAAACATGAGCAAGACCGTCGTGTCTTCCGATAACGCACCCGCAGCCATCGGACCGTATTCCCCCGGTATCCAGGCCGGCAACATGGTGTTCCTGTCCGGCCAGCTGGGCATCGACCCCACAACTGGCAAGATGCCCGAGGGCGTCGAGGCCCAGGCCAAGCAGTCCCTTGCTAACGTCGAGGCCCTGCTGACTGCCGCCGGCGCTACGTTTGCCGATGTCGTCAAGACCACGGTCTACCTGGCCGACATTGCCGACTTCGCTGCCGTGAACGAGATCTACGCCTCCAAGTTCGAGGCTCCGTTCCCCGCGCGCAGCGCTTTCCAGGTTGCCGCCCTTCCGGCTGGCGGTCTGGTCGAGATCGAGGTCGAAAGCCTTTCGGAGTCCACACAGGAGCTCATCGACCGCAGCATTGCCGAGTTGCTGAGCGCGCGCGGGCTGGATGTAGCGTCGCTTGGT
>JAIHTM010000457.1 GCA_022713905.1 Collinsella sp. | reverse complement strand
AATGTCAGGAAAATATCTAACCTCATTTACATCAAGAAATTCCTGAACATCTTCTATGAATAGTGACTGAACTGTTGGTTTTGATGTATAAAATAAATCGCTAATTTTTACCATGCATTGAGAAAGCATGTGTTTTTTTTGTGGTAATTCTTCCTTGGCACAATCAAGACATAATTCTTTATTTTTCGATAAAAGTACTCCATGAGCATTTAAAATGGAATTTAATATTTCTCTTCTGCGTTTACTGGAAAAAATATCAAAGTTTGATAACTCAAGTTCGCCTATGGTTTCGCCATCGTCTGTTAAATGATAATCTCCATTATCATTTATAGAAATATAAATTTCGGTACAATCATTGTTTCTGTCTAAGTATGGCAAAGTGATTCTGTATAAATTTTCCTGTACTTGAAATTGGTCTATACTTTTATATAGCCAATCAATATAATCTTTTTTAAAGTCAATATTCATATTATTACACCTTGCATATGTATATTATTTGTTGATATGTTGCATAAATTACAAAAGTCATAAAATGTTGTTTCAAAGTCAGCTATATTTGTAAAAAAACTTTTAAAATCAGATAAATCATAAACAGAATTTCCACACTTTTCATCAAATATATGTATGTGATTTCTGGATGATTTACTACCATCAGGAAACATATGAGGTCTACAATCGATTTCCATACGTATCATCATAATTGCAGACGTTGTATATCTCTCTTGTAACTTGATTTTTGTTAGAGTAATGCTACTTTTTCTATCAATATCAAGAGCAAAACAATCTTTTGTTGTATCAGAAGCCACTAAAAATGGAGAGGCTTTTTCTCCAGCTACTGGAAGTTCAAGATTATTTTGAATAAAGTGTTTCTTCATTTTCATTAAATTTTCAAATTCTTCATTTGTTATCATTATACCACTCCAAATATAAGAACACCAGTTTGTTTGCGGGCGTTTTTTTATATGGAGCTTATATTTTATCCATGTGCAACTAATTCAATAT
>JAIHTM010000123.1 GCA_022713905.1 Collinsella sp. | reverse complement strand
CGTAGCGACCGGGCTGGGCTCCGGTGGGCTCGCCGTCGCGTGCCGCCAGCACGCCGTTCACAAACACGGCCTTGGCGCGGCCATGCGCCTCAAAACCCTCGAGCGGCGTGTAGTCCACGGCCTGATGCTGCGTCGCGGCACTGATCGTCCAGCGCGCCTTGGGATCCCACACGCACACGTCGGCATCGGAGCCCTCGGCAAGACAGCCCTTGCGCGGATACATGCCAAAGACGCGCGCCGGGTTCTCGCTCATCAAGCGGCAGAGGTCCTCGGGGCCCAGCTGGCCCTCAAAGCTCGTGGCGATCGCGACGGGACGATGCTCCACGCCGGGCCCGCCGTTGGGAATCGCGCGGAAATCGTCGCGTCCGCGGTCCTTTTGCCCGTGCAGGTTAAAGCTGCAATGATCGGTCGCAATAGTATCGATCTCGCCGGCCACAAGCGCCTCGCGCAGCGCGGCACGGTCACCGGCATGGCGCAGCGGCGGGCTCATCACGTACTTGGCGCCCGCAAAGCCGTCCTCGCCCTGCTCCAGATAGCAGGTGTCGTCGAGTATCAGATACTGAGGGCATGTCTCGACATAGATGTTCTTCTGCCCGCGCGCTTTGGCGGCGCGAATGGCCTCGAGCCCCAGCTTGGTCGAAAGGTGCACCACGTTGACCGGAGCATCCCCGGCCAAGTGCGCCAGATACAGCAGACGGCTCACTGCCTCGGCCTCGCACACATCCGGACGGCTGAGCGCATGGCCCTCGGGCCCGTGGATACCCTGCTCAAACACGCGCCTCTGCAGCTCATTCACCAGCGTACCGTTCTCGCAATGCACGCACAGGATACCGCCCAGGTGCTTGAGCTCCTCCAGCACCTCGAGCGTCTCGGCATCGTCCAGGCGCAGATGATCGTAGGCAAAGTAGGTCTTAAACGACGATACGCCCGCCTCGCGCATGGCCGAGAGGTCGGCGCGATTGCGCTCGTTCCACTCGGCGAGCGCCATATGAAAGGCGTAGTTGGCCGTGCAGGTTCCGTCGGCGCGGCGATGCCACTCGGCCAAGGCATCGGGCATGGTCACGCCGCGATCGGCCGTCGCGTAGTCCACGATGGTCGTCGTACCACCGCAGGCAGCCGCGCGCGTGCCGGTCTCAAAGCTATCGGCTGTCCAATCCATGCCAGTCCAGCACTGCATGTGCGTGTGGCCGTCGATAAAGCCGGGAAACACCCAGCAGCCCGCGGCGTCCTCGACGGTATCGTCGGCGCCCGGCTCAATCGCTGCGGCAATCCGCACAATCTTGTCACCCTCCATGGCAAGATCGGCGCGGCGAAGCCCCTGGGGCGTCACGAGTGCGCCGTTTTTGATGATGATCATTATTGCTCCTTATTGATTGATGCAGTTGGCCACGCGATCAAAATACGAGCAGGCGGCGATATGCTCCGTTATGCGTTGCTGTCCCTTGGCGGTATCGACGTCCCACAGCTCGTAGGCTCGCGCCTCGACCAGCACCACGTCGATGCGGTCCTTGAGGATCGAACCGCCACCGTCCTTGCCCTCAAGACACATAAGTGCATCGAACAGTTCCGCCGGAAAGAGCACCGGACTCGAAGGCTCACCGTTGCACGCAAGACGAACCGGATGCTTGCGGCCACACTCATCAAACGCGCGAACCATGGCCTCAAAAGAATCCGAACTCACAAGCGGCTGGTCGCCCGGCAAAAAGAGGCAACCTTTCCAGTTGCGTTCGACTCCCCACGAAAGGCCCGCACGGACGCTTTCGCTGCGCAGCTCACCATCGTGCAGCACGCACGGGCAATGCTTGTCCTCGCAAATCTGGACGACCTCGGGCCAACGCGTCGAAACCACGACGTCAAAGCCCCGGGGAACCGAATCGATGGTCCGGGCAATCAGCGGCTCGCCATAGATATCGGCAAGCATCTTGTTAGAGCCAAACCGCTTGCCCTCGCCCGAAGCCATAATGACGCATCCAAGTTTCATGGTGATACCTCCCCTGAAACCATCGTACCCATAACTCGCGCCGCGGGCATCCATATCGAAAGCGCTTATCCCACACGCCCGCGATGCAAAAAAGGGGCACCCCGCCGGTTGGCAGAGCGCCCCCTTTACATGGCTTACCTCAACCCGGCTTTAGGCCTGGAGCCAACGGGCGGTGTTGCGCTCGTCGAGGGCCTTGAGGGTAGCGGCGGGATCGGCAACCTTCTGCAGGAACATCATGGCTGCGATGGCGTACGGCTTGTAGCTGGCCTCCTTGTACATGCCCACACGGTGCATGTCGAAGACGTCGGCGTTGACCTCGCCGTGCTCGCAAGAGACACCGGAGATGTCGGCGGGCAGCGGGTGCATAAAGATGGTGTCCTGGCCGTTGGCGGTCTTCTCCATGAGCTCGGTCGTGGAGCACCAATCCTGATGGGTGGCGTTCTGAGCGAGCAGCTCCTTCTCGAGCGCTGCGATGCCGGCGTCGTCGCCCTCGGCGTACAGGTTGGTGCGCTTCTCCATGGCGGCAAACGGAGCCCAGCTCTTGGGGATCACGATGTCGGCGCCCTCGAAGGCCTCGGCCATGGTGTTGACCTGCTTAAAGGTGGTGCCGGACTCGGCGGCATAGCCCTTGGCGCGCTCGATAACCTCGGGCATGAGGTCGTAGCCCTCGGGGTGAGCCAGGGTGACGTCCATGCCAAAGCGGGGCAGCAGGCTGATCAGCGACTGCGGGCAGGACAGCGGCTTGCCGTAAGAGGGCGAATAGGCCCAGGTGACGGCAACCTTCTTGCCCTTGAGGTTCTCGAGGCCACCAAACTCGTTGATGAGGTAGAGCATGTCGGCAGAGGACTGCGTGGGGTGGTCGGAATCGGACTGCAGAGAGATGAGCGTGGGACGGTGATCCAGAACGCCATCCTCATAGGCCTGCTGGACAGACTCGGAGACCTCGGCCATGTAGGCGTCGCCCTTGCCGATGTACATGTCGTCGCGGATGCCGATGACGTCGGCCATGAAGGAGATCATGGTAGCGGTCTCGCGGACGGTCTCGCCGTGGGCGATCTGGGACTTTTTCTCGTCCAGGTCCTGCAGCTCAAGGCCGAGCAGGTTGGCTGCCTTAGAGAAGGAGAAGCGCGTACGGGTGGAGTTGTCGCGGAACAGGGAGACGGCCAGGCCCGAGTCGAAGATCTTGGACGAAACGTTGTTCTCGCGCAGCTCGCGCAGGGCGTCGGCAACGATGTAGAGAGCCTTGAGCTCATCGGTGGTCTTGTCCCAGGTGTGCAGGAAGTCGCTGCCGTACATACCCTTAAAATCGAGGCCGTTCAGCTGCTCGACGAGCTCGGTAAACTTAGCGTCCATGGAAATGTCCTTTCTAAAGATGAAACGATCGCAATGAGTAGATGTGCTCCGGCATGCGCGTGTGGCTAGAACATGCAGAGCACCATGACGAGGACCCGCCACCGTTGAGGAAGCATGGGAGATAACGACCGCGGGCCCCAAGTCAACAGGAGGCGCCGGGGGCATAAACTGTCCCCGGCTCAACAAAATCGAGGAATGGGACTAGTCGATCTTGTTGTTGGTCAGACCGGCGCGGAACACGGTGGCGTCGCCATCGGCCTGGCTCGGATCGTAGAGGTTCAGGGCAGCCACATACATAGCGGCGGCGGTGACCAGGTCGTCCTTGTAGGTGACCTCGTTGGGAGCATGAGCCTGAGACTCGGCACCCGGGCCAAAGCCCACGCAGGGGATGCCGTAGCGGCCCTGGATGGAAACGCAGTTCGTGGAGAAGGTCCACTTGTCGCACAGCGGGCGACCGGTGCGCTTGTCCATGCTGGGCTCGCAGCCGATGCGCTCGTCACCGAACATGGCCTTGTGGGCGTCGACGAGGGCCTTGACGTGCGGAGCGGTCTCCTTGTTGATCCACGTGGGGAAGTAAGCCTCGGTCTCGTAGACCTCGCCGGTCCAGGACGGACGGTCGTACATGTACATGGAGACCTTCACGTCGTCGCCGTACTTCTTGGCGGCCGGCAGGTTGCGGATCTCGTCCAGGCAGGACTCCCAGGTCTCACCGGCGGTCATACGACGGTCGATGGAGATGGCGCAGGAGTCAGCGACAGCGCAACGGCTGGGGCTGGTGTAGAAGATCTGGCTGACGGTGCAGGTGCCGCGGCCCAGGAAGCGGGCATCCTCGAAGTGCTCGGGGTTGTACTTGGGGTCGAGCATCTTGACGAGACCCTTGATGTCGGTCGACTCGTCGCAGCCGTTGTTGTTGAGGGCGCGGACGTCGGCGATGATGTCGGCCATCTTGTAGATGGCGTTGTCGCCGCGGTCGGGAGCGGAGCCGTGGCAGGAGGTGCCGTGAACGTCGACACGGATCTCCATGCGGCCGCGGTGACCGCGATAGATGCCGCCGTCGGTGGGCTCGGTGGAAATGACGAACTCGGGCTTAATGCCGTCCTTGTTGTAGATGTACTGCCAGCACATGCCGTCGCAGTCCTCTTCCTGGACGGTGCCGACGACCATGATCTTGTAGCCCTCGGGGATGAGGCCCATGTCCTTCATCATCTTGGCAGCGTAGGTAGCGGAAGCCATGCCACCCTCCTGGTCGGAGCCGCCGCGGCCGTAGATGATCTCGTCGGTCTCGTAGCCCTCGTAGGGATCGGCATCCCAGTTCTCGATGTTGCCGATGCCGACGGTGTCGATGTGGGAGTCGATGGCGATGATCTTGTCGCCCTCGCCCATAAAGCCCATGACGTTGCCCAAGCCGTCGACCTTGACCTCGTCATAGCCAAGGCTCTCCATCTCGGCCTTGATGCAAGCGACAACCTCACCCTCCTCGCAGGACTCAGAGGGATGGGAGATCATAGCGCGCAGAAAGCGAGTCATATCAGCACGATGGGACTCAGCAGCAGCCTTGATTGCGTCGAAATCGAGTTCTTTAGCCATTGTTCATAACCTTTCAAACGAAGGAATCTACCTGTGAGGTGGCGGAGCGATACCTATTTACTCCGCCCCAACGATTAGCAAGTGGGATATTCGCCTTCCCAAACAATGCGGCGATACTGGTCGGGATCCGTATCGCCCTCGGTGGAGAAGCAGAGCACAGAGCTCGTCTTGTCCAGGCCGATGAGTTCCTTGAGCTCGGCGTACTCGGGATCGAGCATGAGAGTCTCGACCAGGCCGGTGGTCACAGCGCCGGACTCGCCGGAGATGACGCGCGGGTCGCCCTTCTCGGGAGCGCCCAGGGTGCGCATGCCGCGAGCGGTGACCCAGTCGGGGCAGGACACGAAGGCGGTGGTGTGGTTGCGCAGGATATCCCAGCCCAGGATGTTGGGTTCGCCGCAGCACAGGCCGGCCATGATGGAGGGCATGTCGCCGTCCACGATGCGCGGATCGCCGTCGCCGGCGGCAGCGCCCTTGTACAGGCAGGCGGCAGGCGCGCACTCAACCACGACGAAGGTGGGCGGGTTATCGGGATACAGGTTGGTGAAGTAGCCCACCACGGCGCCGGCGAGCGAACCCACGCCAGCCTGGACAAACACGTGCGTCGGGCGGTTGATGGCCATCTCGCGCAGCTGCTCGGCAGCCTCGGAAGCCATGGTGCCGTAACCCTCCATGATCCAGGACGGGATCTTCTCGTAGCCCTCCCAGGCGGTGTCCTGAACGATGACGCCGCGCTCGCAGGCGTCGGCCTCGGCGGCGGCCATGCGCACGCACTCGTCGTAGTTGACCTCTTCAATGGTCACCGTGGCGCCCTCGGCGGCAATGTTATCGAAGCGGGGCTTGGTGGAACCCTTGGGCATGTGCACGACAGCCTTCTGGCCCAGCTTGTTGGCAGCCCATGCCACGCCGCGGCCATGGTTGCCGTCGGTGGCGGTAAAGAAGGTAGCCTGTCCAAAGTCCTCGGCCAGCTGATCGGAGGTCAGGTAATCGAAGGTGCAGTCGGCAACGTCCTTGCCGGTCTCGTCGGCAATGTAGTTGGCCATGGCAAACGAGCCGCCCAGAACCTTAAAGGCGTTGAGGCCAAAGCGATAGCTCTCGTCCTTAACGCACAGGTTGGACAGGCCCAGGCGCGCAGCCTGACCGTCCAGGCGGGCAAGCGGGGTGACGGTATATTGAGGGAACGACTGGTGGAAGGCACGGGCCTTCTTCACGTGGTCGAGACTCATGATTCCCAAGTGCTTGTCATCGCTCTTGGGCATCGTGTTGCCCGCCCACTGGATCTTATCGGCCATACGGTGAACTCCTTAAGTCCTCTCTTGCCGGCCCCCGCATACGCGTTTCAGCCCGATCCCATTCACACGGCTGAACTTTTATGCGGATGCCAAACAAAAAGTTTGTTAGTAATGTTCTATCACACTTTTTGATTGGCATACCTAACGAATTGTTTGTTGCCGTAATCGGTACTTTTTCGTCCCCGAACGGTCATGAATTGCCTTGTTGATGGATTTGTTTGCGGTCAAGTGTGGTTTATGGCACAGTGAGCCCAAACTAATTTTTAGGAAGGCACCCATGACCCCGTCACAGATTGAGTTTTATAAGCGCCTTGCACACGGCCTGGCGCTCCAATTTGGCCCCAACTGCGAAGTCGTCGTCCACGACCTGGAAACCGAGGACGTGGACCACTCCATCGTGGTGATCGAAAACGGCCACGTCAGCGGGCGCAAACTGGGTGACGGTCCCAGCCATATTGTGTTTGAGTCCATGCACGAGGGCGCCACCGATGTACACGACCGCGAGCCGTACCTCACTAAAACCACCGACGGTAAGCTGCTCAAATCGTCGACGATCTTTATCCGCAACGACGAGGGCAAGCCCGTCGGCATTCTGGGCATCAACTTTGACATTACGCTCATGAAGGCTTTTGAGCGTTCGCTCGACGCCTTTACCGGCACCGGCGGCACGGGCTATACCGAGCCCGAGCCCATTACCAAGAACATCGGCGACCTGCTCGAGGACCTGCTGCACGAGTGCGAGCAGTTTGTGGGCAAGCCCGCGGCACTCATGACCAAAGACGAGCGCATTCGTGCCATTGGCTACCTCGACCGTCGCGGCGCCTTCCTCATTTCCAAGTCGAGCGAGCGCGCCTGCGAGTTCTTTGGCATCTCCAAGTACAGCTTCTATAGCTACCTCAATGAGGCCAAGGCGGCGGCCGGCGACAAGTAGGCACTCGCCTGGATTGCCCCTCCCCTTTTGAGCGCGAGTTCTGGAAAGCACGAATCCAAGACCGAGCCGCTTGGGAAGTTCCATATAATCGATGTCATTAGTATTTCGAAAGGATGGAACAGAATGGCGTTGAGCAAGGCATCATGCACCGGTCGCGGATTGATTCCGGCAATTGGTGGACATGTGCACCGCATGTTCGATGAGGGTGAAGACGACCTGTTTTCACTGAGCCTTGACGACGTGATGGATGATCGCCCGTGGACCGCCGACGAACTCATGGGCGGCGGGGCTCGCCCGTCAAGCCCCAATCCCGCACTTGCGCCTAAGTCCACACC
>JAIHTM010000122.1 GCA_022713905.1 Collinsella sp. | reverse complement strand
CGAGCGCACCTACGGCTCCCCCATCGTCCTGCGCCCGGTCAGCTCGGAGGACGCCATGACCGCCGACTGGTCGCGCGTGCCCTACGACGTGCTCGCCACGATCTCCACCCGCATCACCAACGAGTGCCGCCAGATCAACCGCGTGGTACTCGATTGCACTAGCAAACCCCCAGCAACCATCGAGTGGGAGTAATCTAAGATAGGTTTCTGAGTCCCGAAAAGTGTTGAAAACACAGCGCTTTTCGGGATTCTTGTTTTTTCGTGGCTACAAGATGGCTACATCAAACCGATTTTTTGTAGCCGAAGCCTTAAATGGCTAACTTGTCTAACTGGTTGGCTACTTCCACCTGCTTGTTCGAGTACAGATGGCTGTAGGTATCCATGGTGGTTTGCACTCGCTCATGCTCTAAGCGTTCCGCAATCAGTAGCAGTGAAAAACCAAGTTCAACCAGAAGGCTGGCGTGGCTATGACGAATATCGTGCACCCTGATGCGTTTTACCCCAGATGCTTCAATCCCAATCTGCATCTCACGATAGAGAAAACTTCTGTTGTACGGAAACAGTCGGTCATCGGGCTGTAAGCCGTAGCTTTTCTCCATATAGTTGTGGAGGACGGTTTTCAGCACTTCCGGCAGCATGATCACACGATTGCTTTTCGGGGTCTTGGGTGTAGTGATAATATCCTTGCCACCAAGGCGCTGATAGCTTTTGTTGATGGTCAGCGTGTCCTTCTCGAAGTCAATATCTGCGGGTTTCAAAGCGAGAAGCTCACCTTCACGGATGCCTGTGTAGTACATTGTCATAAATATCGCAAACAATCAACATCGCAGAATTAAATCGATTAGAGGGATTTGCAAATGCCACTTTTAACTAAATCGCAGAAGCGAACCACTATTTCTGCATTGCGTTCCTCTGATGTGAGAGCTGTTGACCAAAAATACAACGAACCCGCTCGATTGTGGTGTAATGAAGAATGGGTAACGGCTGGTTGTCTGAGATGCACTGATCCTCGCTGCATGAAGTTTATTGATGCAGAGATCAACTGCAGACATTCCCCGGATTTTTCATATGAACGTGATTTGAATGTTTGCCCTGTTGGCGCTATCAAATGGAATTTTGACAAAGAACTCCCGGAAATTGATAACCATAGTTGTATAGGGTGTGGTTTGTGCGCTGCACGATGCCCTATTGGCGCAATCTATAGATCTGGAAATCATATGGAAATTGCAGAACCTTCTTCGGATTATACCGATATTCCCATCAATCATGTCAATCTGGAAGCACATAAGATGTTTATTAGAGAATTAGACAAAATCCATTGGAATCACCAGTTCCAGAAAGAGACCGATGGAATTATGGAGCGTATCTATCAGGATATTTCTCAGTTTGATGGTCGCTCAATGGTTCCTAATATTCTAGTTCGAAATCTGATTATTGCATTGAACCACGAGTGTGCAAAAAGCAGAACCGGTGATGTTTACACAAGAATGGATGCCGTGTATTCGAGCAATTTGAAACCTACCTGCAAAGGCGTTGTCGAAATTGAATTTGGAAGAGATACGCTGGAAGCATCGAGAGGTATTCTTGATGATATTGCGGTTATGCACTCCAGAAACAACCTTGACAAGAATGACAATGCAGCGCTGGTTGTATGTCTGTCGTTCCCAAATAAGCGACAAGGCTATTTCCAAGTAATCAAAGATATTAACCGAGTGCTTGGCTTAAAAATCCAGACGATCTCTCTTGGTGCGCTGCTACTATTGGTATGGAACGGCGCACAAGTAAACTTCTTGTCCAGGGAGTTCTATGTTGATTTCGATAATTTGAGCATTCGTGGTATTACGGAGTTCAGACTTAATCGCCGTATAAACCTTAGTGACGGTAAGCTTGGAATCCTCGAACCGGAAAAATAAAAAGTAATTCAAAATGATTTCTGGGAGTTTATCTACAGAAATAAGATGAAGCTCTCCCCAAACAGGTAATCGCATGGCAACAATAAACAAGATTATATATTTTGATAAGGAAACCATCCGCAATATTCTTCAGGAGCGTGACCATGGTGAATTATCTCGAAAAACAGATGTATCAAATTCTGTCCAAACACAGGGGTCTGTTGCTACAGAAGCTTCTGCGAAATTAAAACTAGATGTTCCTTTCGTTTCGAGAATTTCCTTTCTGTTCACCGGGAAAATAGAAGCATCGTATGTAATTAGCCGTGACAGTACAACCACAATTTCCTCGACCGAAATCTCTGAATTTGAGAAGTTGAAACCGTTGTTGACCAGTATTTCCAATGTTCAATTATCAGATATAGAAAACTCTTCTACCTCTCTTCGTGTTGCAGGAGGATACCTGAAAATTGTCAAAGGCGGCATTGATGGTGTGGACACAAAGGAATTCAAAACTGTCATGGATAGTTACGACGGTTATGATACTTATGCAGTCGACGAAAAGCGATATGTTCGCTTTAATAATGCTGCTTTTGTAAGTAATTACAAAAGAAACGATCTACTTACAACGACCATGACACTCTATTGCATTCCTGTAGGTGACTTTGAAAGAAGAAGATTCGATTTTATCGAAGAAATTGGTAAAATGGAGCGTTTAATTTCCTCTGCTGAGCAGCCCAAAACATTGGCAGATATCTATCCTCCTGAAATGCAAAGCGTGGGAATTCCAGAAAAAGCGGAGGGAACACCTGTACCTAAAGATACGGTTACTCTTTATGATGTTCTGTATGCCTGTGTAACAGCGGAGGCGTCAGATGGAAGATAAGAGAAAGTATCATATCATTGTTGGTTCTAAAGCATTTTTTGATTCCAAACTGCCATCATTTTCCGAAGATGATGAAGTTAATGCGTTTTTGGAGTTGGTAAAGCTATCGGATACCGCAAAGCAGAATCATCAGTATGCCAGCATACTAATTGTAAAGAATGATAATTATCATGGCATTGTAGAAGTAGCGCATGATCGTTTAGGGCCGTTAATCGAGGATTTAACTACAGATGAAGCAGAAATCTACATTCATAACCCGCCTCGTGTTCTGAAAGCGTATTTAGAAGATCAGTATAGACGTGATCTTATAGAGCTTGAAATTCTCTGTGAGGAGTACGAAATCAAAAGAGACCCAGATTTATTTGTTGACAATATCAATGCCATATCTGCACGAATATTTGGTCAGCAGATAGCTATTGAAGAAATCAGTAAAAGTCTTTGGTATCTCACAAACGTTAAAAGAGAGAAGCCATATGTAATTATGCTGTACGGTAACAGCAGCTTGGGAAAAACCGAGCTGGTGCGAGAAATTGCAGTAATGTTCTTCGACGGAAAATGCTTAGAGAAGCATTTGTCGATGTTTAAGAACAATAACTACTCAGAATACTTCTTTGGAGATGCTCCCAATAGAAGAAGCCTTGGGTTTGACCTGTTGGAACGTGAATCCAATTTGGTGTTCTTTGATGAACTTGATAAATGCCCGGAACATTTCTTTTCTGCGTTTTATACGTTGTTTGATAATACACAATTCAAAGATGCAACTTATGATGCAGATGTATCTGGTATTGTAATTATATTAACATCCAATTATCAGACGGAAGAAGAAATGAAAAAGCAGTTGGGGCTACCTATCTTTTACCGCATTGATAAGTTCATCCACTTTGATGATTTTAGCTGTGAAACCATATACCAGATCGTTCAGAACGAAATTCTGGCACGAAAAGAGGAGTATGATTCTAAGCTAACACCAGAAATGGTATATGCTGCTGTCAGTCCTCTTATCTCTACATCGGGTGAAAACGCAAGAACCATCAAATATAAGGTGCAGCAGGTTATTGAAGAGCTGCTGTTCCAAGACGTATTGAAAAAAATGTCTGTATAAAATCAGCCGACCAGCTAATCACTGCCCGGCTGATCGACTATACTGTTATTCTTCCATGATCTCCAGCATCATTCGATAACGTCCGAACTCTTGCGCATTTTCGGACGTTATCGTGGCTACAAAATGGCTACAGAATTCGTAAAGACTCTCTGTAAAACGTGAAATATGTGGAATACTTGGACGAAAACCGCATTCTTAATGCGTATTATCATAAGAAATTAAGGTCTGGCACTCGAGTGGGAGTAGTAAATAGCCCTTTGCGAGGGAGGTCGGAAACGGCCTCCCTCGTTTTTTATTTGCATGCCATGGGTGTCTGCGGGCTGTGGTGTATATGGTACATACAAACCAGCTACGCAATCTCTCAAGCTGTTTAGCTGGGATAATTGTTTACTGGTACGTCTTAAAGTGCTTTCAATTACCGAAGCAACGCCATCAATTTATTTCAAATTAATGCTGACCGGCAGATTGCTTTTGCTCGCAAGGGATCGCTCAGGTTGGTACTCAAATTGTACTCACAACGTTTTGAGTATCGATTGGCTGGTGTTCATAGACGTCGGAAATGGGCGCTGACTTCGGGGGTTTCGTTATCGCATATTGCATTTAACCCAAATAGAGGCGCCCTTCATTAGGCATAATGCAAATGAGGAGCGACTCTGGGTTATTGCTTGCTGTTGGTGCAACGCCGTCCAATGCGTGTCTTGGGTGGATGCACGCCAAGCAGGCTAGGCTCGTCGTAAGCGGAGGCGACGTGGGCGCGGGTTCGTGGCCGTGCACGAGCTATTGGTTTTACGAGTTCTCGGCGCTTGCGCCGGTGGATGGCATGAGCGCGTTGTGGCGCACGGCGCGAATGTAACACGCGTTCAACTCGCGCTCGGCGCTGAAGGAGGCCACAGCCGGCACTTCGCGGGAGTTGTCGTTGAGCGGTGTTATCGTTTCGGGCACGTTCCGTAGTCTCAAGGTACTTATGAGCGGAAATGGGACCAAATGAAGCTCGGGCATCAGCTTCGCGACGACGGGGATGGACGCCGTGGGGACGTCGGGGCATCTGATGACCGGCCAGTTGGTTGGATATGCCGAAAAGACGAACGAGCTGAATGGGAGAGCGCGTACAATAGCCTAGACGGGAGTCATTAGTGAAAGTGTGGATACCATGAGACACGTATTCAAGGCCAAAAAGCTCGGCTGGGGCGATGATAAGACCGAGGGCGTTTGGTTCGATGCTGACCACTACACCAAAGAAGAGGCTGAGGCGGAGTTCAAGCCTTATCAAGGGGTTACTCAGAGAGGTTATGACTACACTGGGTACGAGCATGATGGGGAACGCTATCACCATTACACCTACCTTGGTGAATTCGAGGATGATGATATGCCTACCAGTGATGCCGACCTTTGGAATCGAAAATAGGCATTTTCCTTCCATATAACCATCGGTGGCCCCGGCGCTTTGCTGTTGATTGCTTTTCGTTCTCCCCTATTAAAGAACAGTGTGGAGCAATGAGAAGCGCGCTTCCTTTGTGTTGTGGCTTGATGGCCTTGTGGTAGTTCCAGTATGTTTGAGGCATATTGGCGAGCCGGTAATGGCGTCGCAGCTGATGCGCAGCATCGCGCACGCCTCGTCGACGCCGAATATCGCGTTGGAGGATACGATGAGTCTCACCTGTCTCCTGCTAATGCTCTTGGTCATGGTCGTCCTCGAGCTCCTTTCGTCTCGAGGCTCCCTCGCGTGCCCGGCCGCGGGCGGCTCCCGGGGCGGTCGCCGCCGTCATTTCCTACCGCTCCTCGACTCGATGTAGGCGTCCACGGACGACCTCGAAACCAGGAGCTTCCTGCCGAGCCTGTACGAGTCGATCTCTCCCGACCAGATGAGGTCGTACGCCTTGTTTCGGCTCGCCCTCATGTACTCCTGCATCTCGATCACCGTCATCCATTCGCCGCAATCTTGGTTGCCCTCGGGCGCGGCGCATTCGGCTGTGCGTGCCATGGTTCCTCCAATCTTCCCGTGCGGCACCGCGCGAGGACACCGCACGACACCGTGTGCCTTTTCGTCTGCGCGACGATTGAACCGCCTGATGGCGCTTAGTGGGCACGACGGGAGCGGAGACGGGTCGAGGTGGGTCGAGCTGGTCGGGCCTTCACGAAACGGCCATGAGCCGCGTGCCTTAGCTCGCGGCTAAGTCCCTGAAAAGTAAAAGGCGCCCATGCGGGCGCCTGCCTAGTAGCTGGAATTGTTCGGTTGTGGTCGGAATGCTCGTATTCCGCGGTGCTGTCGTCCGGGGTCCGGCATCTGTCGTTCGCTTCTTCTGCCGTGTTTGATGTTGCGTGTTATGCGAGCGACCTTCCGCGGGCCTGCCGGTCCGTTGCCCCAGGTGCACCCGGGTAAGTGGTACCCATCCGCTGGGACATGGCCTGTTGCGGTTGGCGATTTCGGACGAGCGGAAGCAGACGAACGGCGCGAGGATGCGTGCCGGATTCGAGTTAGTCAATACTGGCTCTTGAATCTGGCCGATTGGAGTCGTCTCATTGCCTGCAGCTCTTCGAGCCCAATCGCGAAATAGCTGCCTCCGATGCGGCTTTATAGCCTTCTGATGCTGCTTCGTAATCTCGGAAACAGGGCAGAATCGCTTTCGCAATTCCGCCCCGCAAGCTGTTTTTAGTCAAGTCGGTGTTTCGTGTTTCGTCACTAATTTTTTCGGTTTTCGGCATGAGGAGTGCCGGCCGGTGGTTTGTTTTACTGGTTGTCCGTCTTGCCGAACATGAGGGCTTGGCTGACGCGTCGGCTGGGGCCGGTGAATTCGATGAGGCGTCCGTGGTGGACGATGCGGTCGATGATCGCGGCGGCGAGTTTGTCGTCGGCGAAGATCGTCCCCCATTTGCTGAACTCGATGTTCGTGGTGAAGATGATGCTGCGACGTTCGTAGCTGCCGGCGATGATCTGGTAGAGGAGACGGGCCCCGTCGAGGCGCACGGGCGCGTAGCCGAACTCGTCGAGGATGATCAGGTCGGCACGGGCGAGGTCCCTGAGCAGGCTGTCGAGGGCGCCGTCGCGTTTGGCCTTGCCGGGCTGGAGCACGAGCTCCGCGGTCTGCCGGAACCTCACGCTCCTGCCTTGCTCGATGGCGAGCATGCCCAGGGCGGTGGCCAGGTGGGTCTTTCCGCGTCCCGTCTTGCCGTAGAACACGAGGTCCTGCGCCTTGGCCGCGAAATCGAGGCCGGTCAGCTGCTCCTTGGTGTATCCGTCGGGCAGGCGCACGTTCGCGAAGTCGTAGCCGTCGAGGCTTTTGGGCACCGGGAACCGGGCCTGGCGCATGAGTCTTGCCCGTTTGGAGGCCTCCCTGTTGGCCGGTTCCGTGGCGAGCATGCGGTCGATGGCGTCCAGTTGGCGGGGCGTGGCCCATTCGAACGTTTCGTCGATGGTGGCCTGCGAGATGAACAGGCTCCTCGCCCGCTCGCGCAGCGGGCCGGGGTCGGTCCGTCCGTTCTTCTGGTTCACTCGTCCTCCTTGGTGTAGGTGTTTTGCTTCAATGTTTGTTCGACAGGTTCGGCAGTGTTTTTCCGCAGTGTGGGCTGATGGTTTTCCCCGGTGTCGTCATCGTTTCCCGGTGATGTGA
>JAIHTM010000121.1 GCA_022713905.1 Collinsella sp. | reverse complement strand
AACTCCATCGACTTTAAGGTCGGCCCCGACGGCGCGCTCCAAGATGCCAGCGCCGCAACGCAGGGAACGGGAATCGATCTCTCCAAGAACGCAACCTTTGACATGGGCTATCAGGGTATTGCCGGCGGTTCGGACAAGATCAAGCTCAAGACGAGCGGAAACGTCGCCCGTGTCACGCGCGACATCTTCCATATAACCGGCGAAGGCGATCAGGTTGCAACAATCACTTGGACGGTCGAGCCCGGTGCACACGCTACGGCATAAGGCGATCGCATCGGCCACCATCGTCGGCATCCTGGTGCTCGCGCCGGCAGTGGCTTTTGCCCAACAAGAGCAGGCGCAGGCCGCCACGCAAGTGACGGTCGACCTCTCGGGGCTCGATCGCGGCGACCGCCAGGAACCGTTGGCGCAAACGGGCGACGAAAAGCAGCTCTTGGCAGCAAGCGTCGCTGCGGCGGGCGCGGGAGCCACCGGCCTCGGACTGTGCATCAAACGCAACCAGCAATAAGACACAACCAGCTCGCACAATATAAAGCAAGGAGACCCCATGGCATCGAAGAACCTTTTGCCCGTCGTCGCGCTCTGCGGCGCGCTCGCAACCGGAACGCCTATCGCCGCTTGGGCGACCCCCGTCATGGCGGACTCCTTGCCGGCAGCCCTAAGCCCCGCACCGGACCCGTCGAGCGTCATTGCATGCAAGCGGTTTTCGCTCACACAGGCAACAGTCTCGACCTCGGGATGCCTTCGCCAGGACACGGACAGCTCGATAGTCGTGGATATCAAGCGTTCGGACAAGACGAACGGCTCCCAGGCAGGATGCGCCATCTGCACGTGGCGCTCAGTTGCGCTCGATGCAGATGACGACCCTTGCGATTTGGAGCTACGCATCGACATCGCTTCGGTCGATGACTCGGCGAACGAAGCGAAGGTCGCCTTCGACAGCGCGTTTTTCGAAGAAGAAGGAGGTGTATGCCTGGGCTGCGTTGTCTCGCACGCCGACGGCGCGCAGCCCACTCTCTCATTCACGGCATCGTTGCGGATAACCAAAGCCAGCACCGACGCCGTTGCAACGGGAGAGACCCCCCTGTTGTTCTACGCCGACAATGCCGAAGGCGCCAAAATCAAAGACGATAGGCAAAACGGGTCGCTCAGCCTTACTCGAGGGGCGAAACCCTGCCCTATCGAGATCGATGTCCAAACGCAAGACAGGCAGCACGTACTTGCCGACCCGGCGCTCCTCGAAATGGAATGGAATGGAGCTGGAGCCATCGGGGTCGCTCCCTTTGTATTGAACGAAATGGCCTTCCCATCAAAAGATGGCACCACGAACGCAGCCATAACAGAGGAGAAAGCAGGCAGCGCGCCACTGCCGACAAACGGCATCTCCGCCCCTTCAGAGGAACCGGATGAAGCTGTTATCGAGCCAAACGATCCCCAACTCGAGGACAGCCTAGGCCTTGCGACGTCCCAAGATGTCGATGAGGGCAACTGCTGCATGCTCACCGCACTCGACCACACGACGACCGTCGATGCAGCAAGCATCGAAGTTGCCGCGGCCAATCAACCTGTTCGCAAATCTGCCATCATCGCATTTCCGGAGTCCGTCGAGGTCGTTTTTTTGCCATCGGGTGAAATCGTGGCACCAACATTGCTCACCTTGTTAGGCGCCAAGAATACTCGGAACGAAATCAAAAAGATCACGATCGTCGACCCTGCAACCACTGCCAAGCTGCGCCTATACGCCGTTGCCCCAGATGGAAGCAAAACCTTGGAATTCGATGGCGACACGCTCCTAGCTTGGCGGCGTCTGGACATTATGGAAGACGTCTCGTACCAGATTGAACTTGAAGGGTTTGACCGCGCCCGAGATGCCGATATCATCGCCGCGGGCATCGAGTCCCCGCAACGGCTGATGACGCTACGCTTTGAATACTATCCCTACGTTCCGACGACAACCTAAGGCTTAACCGCTGTACGCCAGACTTAATACCACTCATATAACGTATTAGACAAGTCGCAATATGCCCTGCGTTCCATTCTGCTACGATTGCCAAGGTGGCATCAATACGGGAGGATCCATGCCGGGTTTGGGAACGATCATCAACGTCGCGCTTTTGATTGCAGGCGGTCTTTTGGGATTAGCGGGCGGCCGTTTTATCACACCGCGCATCCAAGACACGCTCATGAAAGCATCGGGGCTGTGCGTCCTGTTTATCGGCTTGGGCGGCACCATGCAAAAGATGCTCGTTATCGACGGCAGCGCCCTGTCGACCACCGGTACCACTATGCTGATCGTCTCGTTTGCCCTCGGATCGCTCATCGGCGAAGTCATCAACCTGGAAGCTGCCATCGAAAACCTCGGCGAATGGCTCAAGCGCAAAACCGGAAGCGAGGGAGACAACGAGTTCACCAACGCCTTTGTCTCGGCATCGCTCACCGTGTGCATCGGTGCCATGGCCATCGTGGGATCGATTCAGGACGGCCTGCTCGGTGACTGGTCCACGCTCGCCCTGAAGGGCGCACTGGACTGCATCATCGTCTGCACCATGACGGCCTCGCTCGGCCGCGGCTGCATCTTCTCGGCCCTGCCCGTCGCCGTGTTCCAGGGGACGATCACGCTGTTTGCCGGCGCACTCTCCCCCATCATGACCACCGCAGCCCTCGACAGTCTCTCACTCGTGGGATCCATGCTCATCTTCTGCGTCGGCGTCAACCTTATCCGACCTCAGACCTTCCGCACGGCCAACATGCTGCCAGCCGTCGTCATTGCCGTCATCTACGCTCTCCTGTTCTAAGTCTATCTACATAGCGGTATCTCGAACATCTGTTTGATGCTGTGCTATGATATGAGGTCACCGTAGCTGCGTTCGAGAGGAGGAGCGGTGGCCGACCAGGACATCAAGATGCTCATCGAGCGCATTATGGCCGAGGCCCGGACCCATCAGTCCGCCCGCTTCTCAAACGAAACCTACGCAGACGAGCCGATTCTCAAAACCGGCCGACAGATGCAGAATTTCCTCCCCGACCAGTACCGTAAAATGCGCGAGATATCGCGCTGGCAGGATGACCCCAAGGGCGGTGCGGGCCGCTGGCTTTCGGAAGCCGAGCTTTTTTACCGCCAGGGCCTGCTGATGGCCGGCTTTGAGGACGACTGTCCCTACAACGGCACCTTTAAGTCGTACTTTCCCACCTACAACGCCATGAGCGACCGGCAACTGCGCGGCTACTTTACCTGGCGTGCCCAAGTGCGCCGCGGAACCGTCGAGGAAACGTCTACGTCCTTTGCCTTTCTGTATCTCTATGAGCTGATCTGCGGCATTGGCGTAGATAATCCACTCGATGGTTTTAACAAGATCAAGGCTTTTTGGGATGTCTATCGCGCCTTCGAGCCCGGCATTGATCGGTTTGCACGCGTGTGGTTGCAGGATTACGCCGTATTCCATGGGCTCGACCCCAAGCTGCTCCGCGACTCTAAAACCGTCATGTTCGATAACGCCCTTATCGAGCTGCGGCGCGCGGCACGAGACCTTGTACCGGCACCGGCACCGTCCGACCAGACCCCCAAACGTCGCAAAACCTCCGAGCCCACGCTCCCCCTTCCGCCCGATGAGGTGCGCGAGGAGCGACTCATGGCCGCCATCAACGCCCTCTCCACGTACAACCTAAGTAACTCGCGGCTCGACCGCAGCCACCACCGCGATCTGCGCCACGTGGCATGCGCCGTGTATGTCCGCATGGCGCGCTACTATGACACGCACCGAAAGACCGGCATCGTAGCGAGCTTGTTTGGGGAGGAGACGGCCATGCCCTACACCATGTTTGCCTCGGCCGTATTCTTTGCGCCCGAGCGCCACGAGGACTGCGAATACCGCCTGGATCCCATCCACATCTACCGTTGCCAAAACGGCTTTTGGGAATGCATGCGTATCCATGGTAGTAGGCAAAAGAGCAAAAAGCTCGGTGAAATGATGCGCGCCTGCGACCAACGCTTGCGCCTGGCGCTGGACCCCGCCCATCCCCTTAAGGAAGAAAAGGTCCCCAAATATCTGGCCAAGATTATCGATGACGAGATTGTGGCATGGCTTTCGTGGGACGCCGCACACCAGCCCGTCAAGATCGATATCGACCTGACTCAGCTGGGGCACATTCGGAGCGCCGCTGCGCAAACGCGCGAAGCACTTTTAATCGACGAAGAGCGCGAGGACGGCGCACCTGTGGAAGCCGAGGCAGCGGACTCAGGGCAACCGGAAGCCGAGCCCGTAGCCGACGCGATTGTCGAGGCGGTCGCGGCACCCATTCGGCAGGACGAGACCGACGAGCCAACCATATCCACCGAACAGTTTGGTGTCGTGGCACCGCTTCTCGCGCCGACGCCCGCGTTCGCAGCTGTTGCGCCCGCTGACGCCACGAACGAACTCACGCCTGCCGCAGACGCCTATCTCCGCGCGCTGCTCGAGCACAACGCAGTACAGGCGGAATCGGCGGTAGTGCAATCGGGGCAGAGCGAGAACATGCTCGTCGACAGCATCAACGAGGCGCTCTTTGACCTGGTGGGTGACACCGTTATCGAGTTTGGAGCGGCAGGACCGCAGATCATCGAGGATTACGAAGCAGACGTGAGAGGATACCTAGACCATGAGTGATACCGCACCCGCAGCACCCCGTGTGCCCAAGCGCGTCGCCGCCGTCATTCTCAACTCGCTCAAGGGCGGCGTTGTCCCGCGCATTGGCCTTCCCTATATCACCGTGGGGCGAGAGGTCGAAATCCGTGCCCTGCTCACCGACCTAAGCCTCATCGCCGATGGCGGCGCGAGCTTCCGTTTCCTAGTCGGTCGCTACGGCGCCGGCAAGAGCTTTTTGCTCCAGACCATCCGAACGCATGCCATGGGCGAGGGCTTTGTGGTCGCCGATGCCGACCTTTCCCCTGAACGCCGCCTACAGGGCGGCCAGGGCCAGGGCCTCGCCACCTATCGCGAGCTCATCCGCAACATATCGACCAAGACGCGCCCCGAGGGCGGCGCGCTCAACCTTATCCTGGACCGCTGGGTCGCCTCGTGTGCCGACGCCGACGAGTCTGCCGTTAATGCCCAACTGGCCCCGCTCGAGGAAATGGTCCACGGCTTCGACTTCGCCCGTATGCTCCGCCGTTATCGCGCAGCCGTCTCGGAGGGTGACGAAGAAGCTATGAGTCGCGTGACCAAATGGATTCGCGGCGAGTACCGCACCAAGAGTGAAGCACGCGCCGAGTTGGGCTCCTCGACCATTATCAGCGACGACGACTGGTACGACTACGTCAAGCTCATCGCACGTTTTTTGGTCTGCAGCGGCTACAAGGGCATGCTGGTGCTCATCGACGAGCTCGTGAATCTATACAAGATTCCCAACGCGATTACGCGCCAATATAACTACGAGAAGATCCTGACCATGTACAACGACACGCTCCAAGGCAAAGCGCAGTACCTGGGCGTGATCATGGGCGGCACGCCGACCTCTATCGAGGACCGCCGCCGCGGCGTCTTTTCCTACGAGGCCCTTCGGAGCCGACTCGCCCAGGGCCGCTTTGCGCGCGATGACCTCAAAGACATGCTCGCGCCCATCATCCGCCTGCAGCCGCTCACCTACGAGGAGCTGCTGGTGCTCATCGAAAAGCTCATGCAGATCCATGCCGGCTACTTTGGCTGGACGCCCACGCTTACCGAGAACGACTTGGTGGACTTCCTCAAGATCGAGTTTGGCCGCGTGGGGGCCGACACGCATCTGACGCCTCGCGAGGTCATCCGCGACTTTATCGAGCTGCTCGATATCCTGTGTCAAAACCCCGATGCTAACGTGGCCGAGTTGCTGCAAAGCGTCGGCGGCGACGCGCTGGCGCCGGCAGCCGCAACAGACGACACCAGCACCGCAGACGACGACCACAACTTCGCCGAATTCACCATCTAACCTGCCAAAAAGGGACAGGTTTATTTTGGCAGGTTTTATCTGGGCAAACGTTGAAGCAGCAATGCAGCAAGCCACTGCCCACCGCGTTGAGAGATTCGCTTTTGAAGGGAGGCCCCGTGAACGCCTTTGACCGCTACGCCCCGTTTATCCAGGATTTCATTTACTCCCACGATTGGGAGAGCCTGCGCTCCATCCAGGTTGCGGCGGCAGATGCCATCTTCAACACGCAAGACAATGTGCTCCTGACGGCATCCACGGCATCTGGCAAAACCGAGGCAGCCTTCTTTCCCATCCTGACCGAGTTTTGGGAGAACCCGCCCGCAAGCGTTGGCGCCCTCTATATTGGCCCCCTCAAGGCACTCATCAACGACCAGTTCGTTCGCCTCAACGATCTGTGCGAAGAGGCCGATATCCCCGTCTGGCACTGGCACGGCGATGTCTCGCAGTCGCACAAGGCAAAGCTCATCAAAAAGCCGAGCGGTATCCTACAGATTACGCCCGAATCACTCGAGGCACTCCTGATCCACAAGCACATGGCAATTCCGCGTATGTTCTGCGACCTGCGCTATGTGGTTATCGACGAGGTCCACTCGCTCATGCGCGGTGACCGCGGTGGGCAGACGCTCTGCCTTATCGAGCGCCTCTCGCGCATGGCAGGCGTGCAGCCCCGCCGCATTGGCCTTTCGGCCACCATCGGCGACCCCGAGCGCACAGGTGCCTTTCTCTCACAGGGGACGGGACGCGACTGCGTCATCCCCCGCTTTGAGGAGCCGCGCCGCGTGTGGCGCATCTCCATGGAGCACTTCTACAACTCGGGTCCCCAAGCGCAACAGCGGGGATTCACGAGCACGGGTCCGCAGGAAGCCGAGGTGCTCGCATGCGAGCGCATTGAGTCGGCACCACCCGCGGCACTGCCCGCCAGCAGCCAAGATATGCGCCATAGTGGACAACTCACACAGGAGGAGCGCCGTCAACGTCGCGAGCAGGCGCGGGGCAAGGCAGCTCCCAAGGACCGTCGCACTTCCTCAGCCCCCGAGGGCGAAGTCGACATCCCCCGAGCACCCGAACAGGCATTACTCAATCCCACCGACACGGCGCCAGACAACGCCGACCCCGGCATGGGCTATATCTTTGAGCACACACGCGGCCGCAAGTGCCTGGTCTTTGCCAACTCGCGCGAGGAGGCAGAGGCCGTGTGCTCCATGCTGCGCAGCTACTGCGAGAGCCGGCACGAGCCCGACCGCTTTCTCATCCACCACGGCAATCTTTCAGCATCGCTGCGCGAGACGGCAGAAGAGCTCATGCGCGATGAGGAGCAGGCACAGACAACCGTCACCACATCTACACTGGAGCTCGGTATCGATATCGGCCGTCTGGAGCGTGCGTTTCAGATCGATGCACCGTTTACCGTCAGCTCCTTTTTGCAGCGCATGGGGCGCACAGGCCGCCGCGATCTTCCGCCCGAGATGTGGTTTGTCATGCGCGAGGAGGAGCCCGAGCCGCGCACGCTGATGCCCGAAACGATACCCTGGAAGCTCCTGCAGGGCATCGCACTCATACAACT
>JAIHTM010000120.1 GCA_022713905.1 Collinsella sp. | reverse complement strand
ATCAGGTCCTCGCCGCTCTTACCGTTACGACGGGCACCCTGCCCGTGCGTGCCGCGCTCGGCGCGGAAGTGATGCTTAAAGCGGTAATCGATCAGCGAAGACAGCTGAGCATCGGCCTGGATGACGACATTGCCGCCACGACCGCCGTCGCCGCCATCGGGGCCGCCCTTGGGGACAAATGCCTCGCGCCTAAACGACATGCATCCGGCTCCGCCGTCGCCGCCGCACACGTTAATGCGGCTGATATCGGTGAACTGTGACAACAGAATCGCCTCCTACAAAAAGAGGGAGACCCTTGAATCCTAAAACTCAAGTGCCTCCCACATATGTGCTCTATGAAGGGTGAATTACGCGTTCGCGAGCGGGCGTACGCTGACCCTGTGCTTGATACCCTTGTGGAACTCAACGGTACCGTCGACCAGCGCGAACAGTGTGTCGTCCTTACCACGGCCAACGTTCTCACCCGGGTGGATGTGCGTGCCGTGCTGACGGACGAGAATCGTGCCCGTGGTTACCGTCTGGCCGGCATAGCGCTTCGTGCCAAGGCGCTGACCGCGGGAGTCACGGCCATTACGGGAGGAACCGAGTCCTTTTTTGTGTGCCATTGTGTATACCTACTCTTTCGTTACGAGTGTAATCTACTCGGCGACGGGAGCCTCGGCAACAGCCTCGGCCTCTGCCTTGACAGCCTTCTTGGCGCGGGACGTAGCCTGGACCTTCACGATCTTCAGCTTGGTGAGCTGCTGACGGTGACCCTTCAGACGACGATAGCGCTTACGCTTGTGGAACTTGAAGACCAGCTGCTTCTCGCCCTTGAACTGCTCAACGATCTGAGCGGTAACCTTGGCCTTGGCCAGCTTGTCGGGATCGGTGACGATCTTCTTACCATCGTTGAGGAAGATAACCGGCAGGGTGACCTTGTCGCCCTCATTGCCCTCGATCTTCTCGACGGTGATGACATCGTCGGTGGCGACCTTGTACTGCTTGCCGCCCGTGTTAACGATTGCGTACATGTTTACTTGCCCTTCATGCATCAGTTAGTGCAACAGCCGAATATAGTAGCAGGCGAAAATACCCCCGTCAACGAGTATGTGGAGCAAATCCACAAGTTCGCACAGGTATGGGGCTGACGAGTCGGCCCTCGTCGTCCTCGCATGCTTGATTCTGACGCTCGACATCGTAGGAGCAGATGGTCACGAGGTCTTGCATACCGGTGGAAACAATAGGTGCATCCACGCCCGGGGTCAAGCCCTGCAACAAAACATCAGCCGCAGAAAGCAAAATTTCCGGACGCATGGAGCCCTCGTTGTCGGCATGGGTGTCGAGCATGAGCACCAAATGGTCCGGGCGCTCCCCCGCCGTGAGCTCATAGCCCACGAGCGTGTGATCCAAATCCAAGCGCTTGCTCTTTTTTCCGCGCGCGTAGTCGATGCCATGATCCGCGCGCAGCGTGTCGATCGCACGACGCACCTCGTCGGCGCTTACGGGCGCCTCGGGATCCAAGTGCAAGTCGATGCGATACGACAGGCGCGTGAGCTGCGCCGTCAATGCCGGCGTGCGCACGTCGATGTACGCCGCCTCGATGGGCGCCAGATCGGCCGGAGACGCCGCAGCCAGGCGCTCAAACGCCTCGTCGAGCGCCACGAACTCGGTCATAAACAGGTCATACCACTCGCAGGTCGACGACGTACCCACCGGTAGCGCCGAAGAGAAGCCCACGCGCATGTGCGGGGAGAAGCCCTGCGTGACGGCATAGGGAAGTCCCGCACGGCGCACGATGCGCTCAATGGTATGGATTACTTCGAGATGGCCCAGGTACTTAAGGCGATCGCGCTTGCCATAGCGAACACGAAGTCTAAAGAGCGTGGGGTTGTCGGTCAGGCGCTCACTCATGCGCGATCACCCATCAATACATTCTTGGCGTGGAGCGTGGGGCAGATTCCGCAGCCGGTGCACGACGTGCGGGTGCAGTCGGGAGTCGTGACGCCCTCGAGCGAGCGACGGTACTCGCGTTCGAGGAAGCCGCGCGTGCAGCCGGGGCTCACATGCTCCCACGGCAGGCGCCAGTCCAACTCGTAGGGCAGGTGCACGAGCTCATTGAGGTCAATGCCGTTTTTGGCAGCAGCCTCCTTCCAGTTCTCGAGCGAGAAATGCTCTACCCAGGCGTCAAAGCGAGAGCCCGAGCGCCAAGCGTCGATGATGACGGGCGTCATGTCACGACCGGCGCGGGAAAGCGCGGCCTCGATGAGCGAGGTCTCGGCATCGTGGTAATGCACGCGGACGGCACGGTTGCGAACGCTCGTGATAAGCAACTTCTGGCGACGCTTGACGTCGTCGTAGTCGAGCTGCGGGCACCACTGGAACGGCGTGGCAGCCTTGGGGATAAAGACCGAAACCGAGATCGACACCGAGATCGAGCCGCGACGAGCCTTGGGCACCACGGAACGACCGAGCTCCAGCACGTGATCGGCCAGATTGGCGATGGCCACGATGTCCTCGTCGCGCTCGCCGGGAAGGCCCATCATAAAGTAGAGCTTCATGCGGTTCCAGCCGGCCTCGAAGGCCGCCTTGGCCGCACGGTCCAGGTCCTCCTCGGTCACGTTCTTGTTAATGATGTCGCGCATGCGCTGGCTGCCGGCCTCGGGCGCGAACGTCAGGCCGCCCTTCTTTTCGCCGGCGACCGACTCGGCCATATCCACGCCAAACGAATCCAGGCGCTGCGACGGAATAGACACGCGTATACCCGTATCCTCCAGGCGACGGTTGAGCCTGCCGAGCACGTCGCGAATGCAGGAGTGGTCGGTCGTGGAAAGCGAGGTCAGCGACACCTCGTCATAGCCGGTCTTTTCCAGACCCTGAATCACCGACGAGACGATCTGGTCGGCCGAGCGCTCGCGCACCGGGCGATACGTCATGCCGGCCTGGCAAAAACGACAGCCGCGGGCGCAGCCGCGCAGGATCTCGATAGACAGGCGGTCGTGAACCAGCTGTGCATAGGGCACGCACGACTGCGACAGCGGATTCGTGGCGCCGAAATCCTCGACGACGCGCTTGTAGACCACGGTCGGCGCATCCTTGCCCTCACGCGGCACGGTGTAGCCATGCGGCGAGCAGGGCTCGTCGTGACGAACCTCATAGAGCGACGGCACGTAGTTGCCGGCAATGGATGCAAGCTGCTCGACAATCTGCGCGCGCGGGACCCCTTCGTCACGCAGGCGGCGATGCAGCTGGCAGGTCTCGAGCAGCGATTCCTCGCCCTCACCGATGAGGATGGCATCGAAGAAGGCCGCGTACGGCTCGGGGTTGTACACCGAGGGACCGCCGGCGATGATGATTGGGTCGTCTTCACCTCGGTCGGCCGCTAACAGCGGAATGCCAGCGAGGTCGAGAGCCTCGAGGAAGTTCGTCACCGCCATCTCGTGCGGCACATGCAGGCCGACGATATCAAACGAAGCGACCGGCGCTGCACCCTCGAGCGACAGCAGCGGAATGCCCGCCTCGCGCATGGCGTCACCCATATCGGGCCACGGCACATAGCCGCGCTCGCAGGAGATGCCCTCGGCCTGGTTAAGGATGTTGTAGAGGATGGCGATGCCCTGGTTGGGCAGACCAACCTCGTACACATCCGGGTAGATCAGGCAGCAACGGTAGTCGGCATCGGCCTTGGAAAGCGTGCCCCACTCGTGATCGATATAGCGGCTCGGCTTCTCGACCTTGGCGAGCAACGGCTCAATTAAATGAAAACAATCTTGGTACGGAACGCGCAACGGAAAACCCCTAAGCAGCGAGATCTGATGCGTCCTGGTAGGACGCCATAGGACGGGTAGCGCCCGCGACCGTGGTCACAAGATCGCGAACGCGGGAAAACGTGGCAGTGACCACCTCATTGGCACGGCTGTAGTCGACATCGCGCTCGTAGAGCGAAACGAGCGCACGGCCCATGCCATAGGTGCCCGCGGCAGCAGTGAGCGCCTTGACGGCAAACCCAATATGCGGCGTCTGCTTGACGAGCGCGCGGGTGACCGCGCGAATCACAAGACCGCCGGCAAGCACGCCCGCGACCTCGTAGCCACGCTCGGGTTTAATGCCGCGTCCAAAGACGGCAGCGAGCTCAAAGAGCATGCCCACCTGCGCCAGCGCCATAACGGGATAATCGGCGCCCGGCAAAAACACCAGTGCACCGGTCGCCATATTGGTGAGCGCGCACGAGGTGATGATACGGTTGGCCGCCGCGATGCGCATGAAGGCAAAGTTCGCCGCAAAAGCCGTTTCCTTGTCGGTGCGATCGAGAATCCAGCGGGCAAGCGTCTCGAGCAGATACGTCTTATCGATTGCCGCTACCACGCCGAGCATGGGCGTGGACTCCTCGATAAACGGCACCTCCACAGCAGACTCGGCAAGCACGCACACGGGCGCGCCGGCGATCACGAGCTCCTGCACGGCACTCTCCAAGCGGTCGGAACCACACGAGAGCACCAGCACCACATCGGTATCGGTCTTTGGAGCAATTCGCTCCTCCCCCAGACGCTCGACGCGCACAATACCCGAGGTCGTCTGCGGCACAAAGGCGTCACGCACCGTCTCGGCAAGAAAGCGCGAGGCGGACGAATCCAGATAGACCGAGACGCGCACCGGCGTATCGGAATCCTTCTTAACGGACGCGCCCATCTTAAAAGCGCGGGTCAGCTTATCTACGGGAATTTTCATAGCAAACCCCTCCAGCGGTTACGCGGCGCCCGAACGATGCCGCCATATGGATTGTACGATACCCACCGTCAGCAGCTGAATCATCATCGAAGACGAACCGAAGCTAATAAACGGTAGCGGAATACCGGTAATCGGCATCATGCCGATGCACATGCCGATGTTTTCGAAAGTCTGGAACGCCCACATGCCAACGATGCCCACACACGAAAGACGCAAAAACAGCGACTCGCACTTAAAGGCGACGCGAATCGTCGAAAAGATCAGCAGCACGTAGAGGCACAGGAGCAAAAAGGAACCGCAAAAGCCAAAGGTCTCGGACAGGAAGGCGAAGACGAAGTCGGTGTGGAACTCAGGCAGAAAGCCGCCGGCCGACTGCGTCGCATGCCCCAGGCCCTTACCAAAGAAGCCGCCCGAGCCAACGGCGATAAGCGACTGCTGCAGGTTGTAGGCATCGTCCGAATCGGCATTATCGGGGTCGATAAAGACCGTCAGACGGTTCATCTGATACTGCTTGATGAGCACATCGTGGCCGAGCAGCGAATCAAAGACCGAATCGAGCGCCAGGACGAGGGCCACCAGGCCCACGAGCAGGGCCAGGGTCGACAGCACCCATTCGCGGCGTGCACCGCTCATGCAAATGACGATGGCGCCCGAAACCAGCACGACCAGGCCCGAGCCCAGGTCGCCCATGGCGACGACGGCCAAAAACGGAATGGACAGCATGCCGCAGAGCTTGACGTAGTCGCGAACGGTATCGATGCGACCGTTATACTGCGAGCCAAGCGTAGCAATAAAGAAGATGGTGATGAGCTTGGCAAGCTCAACCGGCTGGAATGTCAGGCCGATACCGGGAATCTTGATCCAGCCCGTCATGCCCAGACCGCCCGTATAGGACAGACCCGGAATCTTGGGCGAGAAGATCACGATCAGGTCGATGACGAGCAACGCCGTCGAGAAATTGGAAATACCGCGCAGGTCGGAGCGCCAGACCAGCACCGCCAGCACCGCTCCGATGCCAATTCCCAGCAGATGGCGTGAGAACGAGGCATCGGCCTTAAACTGCGAAGCCGACCAGATAATGATGGCACCGTAGGCGACGAGCGCCACAGTAGCCACGAGCACACCGATATGCACCTTTTGGCGAAACGTGCCGCGCGAGGCCGAAAGTTGCTTGTTGACACGGTCCAGGCTGCTGCGAGAGCCGGTCTTGGTTGAACGGAACAGATCAGCCGGAGAAAAATCCATCGCAACCTCCTATCGAACCGAAGAATCGCCCGAAGCCGAAGAGGTATCGGGCTCGCCATAAATCACGCCGAGCACGTCG
This sequence comes from Collinsella sp., assembly GCA_022713905.1. GTDB lineage: Bacteria > Actinomycetota > Coriobacteriia > Coriobacteriales > Coriobacteriaceae > Collinsella. The sequence goes on along the minus strand of JAIHTM010000120.1, from coordinate 1,485 downwards.
CGCACGACATGCATCGCGGTATCTGAGCCGCCGCCGCCCTGCTCCAGGACAGTAGCGATGACATACTTGGGGTCATCGGCCGGTGCATAGGCGCAGAACCACGCGTATTCGTCCTCGCCGCTTTTCTCGCCCGTGCCCGACTTGCCGTATACCTGCGGCGTCAGGGTGCCAAAGTGCGCCGCCAGGGACGTCGATGCCGTGTAAATCACGTCGTGCATGCCGTTGCGAACAAGAGCCAAATCCGAATCGCTGTTGATCTTGGCCTCCAGGCGCTTCTTCTTGCCCTTGCCGTTGTACTTATAGGCATCGCCGTCGCCATCGCGCGACACGGCAGACAAAAACACGTGAGGCACGTACTGTTTGCCGCCGTTGGCAAGACCCATATAGGCACACGCCATCTGCAGGGGCGTCACCAGGATGTCACCCTGACCGATGGCAATGTTGGTCATATCGCCGGCATTCCACTTGCGGTCCTCAGCAGAGGCGTCGGTGAAGTACGACTCTTTCCACTCGGCATCGGGAATACGGCCCGCGCCCTCACTCGGCAGATCGATACCGCAGGTCTTGCCTAGGCCCCAGCGACGAAAGACCTCCTGCAGGCCCTCGGAATGTTTCTCGTCATAAAAGAACGCCTTGCCCATGTCGTAGAAGACGGGGTCGCACGAGTTGGCGATACCCGACTGCAGCGTCATGGTGCCGTGGCCGGAATGCAGCCAGCAGTACTTGCCCCACGACTTGCCCAGACCCGTCCAATAGCCCGTGCAGTTGGTCGTCTGCCCCGACGTGTAGGTTCCAAACTCAAGACCGGCCAGTGCCGAGAGCGGCTTGATGGTCGAAGCCGACATGTACTGTCCGCTAATGGCGCGGTTGAGCAGCGGGTGCGAACCCTTGTCATCATTAAGCTCGGTCCACACGTCATTTGAGACGCCGCCGATAAAGACGGACGGATCGAACTTGGGCTCGCTCGCCATGCCCAGGATCTCGCCATTGTTGGGATCGAGACACACCACAGCGCCGTTGCCGGCATTGCTGTAGCCAGTGGTCTTGGCAAGCTCGATAGCGCTCGCCAGCGCCGTCTCACAGGCCTGCTGAATCTTAAGGTCGAGCGTGAGCTTAATGTCGGAGCCGGCCTTCGCGGGCACGGCGCCGGCCTGACCGGTCACATTGCCCGAGGCATCGACCTTGACGGTCTGCTCGCCACGAATACCTTGTAGCAGGTTTTCGTAGTAGCTCTCAACGCCCGCCTGGCCCACGATATCGCCCGACTGGTACGTAATCTTGCCAGCAGAAGCATCATCATCGCCAGAGGTTTTCTTATTCTGGGCCTCGAGCTGCTCGGAGGTAATGGTGCCGGTATAGCCCAAGATATGGCATGCCGTCTCGCCATATGGATACTGGCGCTCGGTACGCTCGGCAATCTTGACGCCCGGGAACTCGCCGGCATGCTCCTGAATATAGGCAACCGTGGAGCGACGGACGTCCGTC
>JAIHTM010000119.1 GCA_022713905.1 Collinsella sp. | reverse complement strand
CTTCGGCGTTCATGCTGCCCCCATCATCGCGGTCTACGGGGTCAAAGATATGGCACCGTGGGGACACATGTATGTCAATCCTGGTCTAACAGAGCCTCATTTAATCCCCGTCCCAGAGAAATCAATTAGCGGGCAGAAGGGCAAGAGTAGTCAAAAAAGCCCCGTCCCAAATTAGCTACCACTTGCACCGATTATTCGCCCGGGTTGATGTTCGCGTAGAACTCCGCCCCATCATCGAGCCGCAGGATGCCCACGCGACCGAACTCGGAGCCGGTGGCGGCGGCGCAGTCGATGTCGATGCGATCGGGCACGCCGGCGGTATCCTCGCCACCCAGGCGCACAATCTGCCCGCGGCCCGACTCCTCATCGAGCCCCGCCAGGCCGCCAACCTCGCAATAGCGCCCAAGCGACACCGTGGGCGTGTGGCCGCTCACCACGACCGGGCCCTCGCCCTCGGCAGAAAGCAGTCCCGTCGGCGCATCCCAATAGCCGTGACGAATCCACAGCAGGTCATCGGACGACTGCACGGCGAGCATTTGCCGCAGCAGCTCGCTATCGGCATCGACCGCTCCCCTGCCGTCACCGCAATCGACACCATGCTCAAGCAAAAACGCGCGCGCCGCCTCGGTCTGGATGCCGGCATGCACCAGCAGGTACGGGCGCTCCTCGGTCTCGGCCACCGCGTAGAGCGGCAGCGCGGCCATCCATCGCACGAGCTCCTCGTATGCCTCAAATTCCATGTCGTTGAGCTGCTCGCTCGTCGTCCAGCCACCGTTGATATCCCAGGTCTCGGCATCGAGCGGGTCCTGGCCAATGATGGCATCGAGCATGATCTGCTCGTGATTGCCCTTGAGCACGTGGGCGTTGGGCAGCGAGCGCACGAGCTTAATAACGCCGACCGGATCGGGCCCGCGATCGATCATGTCGCCCAGCACGTACAGCGTGTCGTCGGACGTCAACGAGATCTTAGACAGGGCCTCGTCAAGCGCACGCACGTGCCCGTGAGCATCAGATGTCACATAGATCGCCATGGTACGCCTCTCCTTGCATTGCGGTCTAAGCCCGGCGCCGCAACTAAAACTTCAAGTTGAACTTAAACGTTACCCATTGTACTCCGTTGCAATAAAGCTGGAAAGGGTTTCCGAGCAGAGGCAAAGACGGCAGCCGTCTATGACGATATCGCGCACGCCCGTAATCCGCCCCCATAAACCCACCACCTTTGGGTACAAATAACCGCAGACAACTGACCGTGCCACGCCAACCACCCAGGAGCGGACACTATCCATGAACCAGATACTTCTCTTTATCGGCCTCGTCATCATTTTGTGCCTGACCATCAAACCCGTCGGCAAAAAACTCCCCTTCCCCACCCTCCTCATCTTTATTGCGCTCGGCATGCTGCTCGGCGTCAACGGTCCGGCGCACATCGACTTTAGCGACTACGCGCTCACCGAAACCGTCTGCAGCACGGCGCTGCTGTTCATCATGTTCTACGGCGGCTTTAACACCAACATCGACCGTGCCAAACCCGTCGCCGCGCCCGCTGTGCTGCTGAGCACGCTCGGCGTTATCGCCACCGCCGGCATCACTGGCGTGTTCGCACACTTCGCACTGGGCTTCGACTGGATCGGCGGCCTGCTGCTGGGCTCGGTCGTGGCGTCGACCGACGCGGCGAGCGTCTTTAGCGTGCTGCGCGAGCACAACCTGTCGCTAAAGGGCGGCACCGACTCGCTGCTCGAGGTCGAATCGGGCTCCAACGACCCCGTCGCCTACATGCTCACCGCGGTACTCGCCACCCTCGCGGCGGGTGGCAACATCGACATTCCCGTGCTGCTGGCCAAGCAGATCATCCTGGGCGTGGGGCTGGGCCTTGCCATCGGCTGGATATCCAGCCGCCTGATTGAGCGCGCACACGCAACGGCCGAGGGCGCGCAGACTATCTTTTTGTTCGCCGTGGCGATCGTCGCCTACGCACTGCCGAGCTACCTGGGCGGCAACGGCTTTTTGGCCGTATACCTGGCAGGCATTGTGCTGGGCGCGAGCGACATCACCGGCAAGGTCGAGATGGCGCACTTCTTTGACACCCTTACCGAGATGGCCGAGATGACGATCTTCTTCTTGCTCGGCCTGCTCGTCACGCCCGCGCGCCTGCCGCAAATGCTGCTACCCGGCCTGGCGCTCATGGCGTTTATGCTCTTTGCGAGCCGCCCCATCGCCGTCGGTCTGCTGCTGGCGCCCATTAAGACGAGCCCTCGCCAGGTTGTGCTCGTAAGCTGGGCGGGCTTGCGCGGCGCGGCTTCGGTCGTCTTTAGCCTCTTTGCTGTGGTGGCCGGCGTTCCCGGCGGACACGACCTATTTGACCTGGTGTTTGTGATTGCCGTATCGAGCATTGTGGTGCAGGGTTCGCTACTGCCGGCGGTGGCGAAGAAACTCGATATGATCGATGCGGCCGGCGACGTGCGCCGCACCTTTAACGACTACCACGACGAGGACGGCATGTCGTTTGTAAAGCTCAAGGTGGGCGCTGGCCATCCGTTTGCCGGGCGCTCGCTCGCCGATATTGGCAGCGCGACGGACATGCTCGTGGTCTTGGTGCTGCGCGACGGGGCGCACCCGGTACTGCCCAACGGCGATACCGTCATCGAGGAAGGCGACCTGTTGGTGATGGCCGCGCCGACGTTTGAAGAGCGTGCCGAGGTTACGCTGCGCGAGGTCACCGTGACGCCCCACGGTCGCCTGGCCGGCCAACGCCTGCGCGATGTGCCGCAAGGCAAGCATCCGTTTATTGTGGTGATGCTCAAACGCGACGGCCAAACCATCATCCCCGACGGCAACACCCTCATATACGCCGGCGACGAAGCCGTCATCGCCACGCTGGCATCGTAGCGGCCAGGTGGTAGCTAATTTGGGACGAAGAAATCAAACGCCTAGAGAACCTCATGCCTTCGCTCGCAGATTTGGATTTGCCCGAGGAGTAAAGCACCCCTCCCCCATGTAACCATCCTGTAAATCATAGCGGCGCACTCGAGTTTTACCGTGATACGGTCGCGCCCGGCGCTCCACTGTGCTAAAGTATCCCGAACGTTCAAACGACTACGAGGGGGACCTAGAAGATGGCACGTGTGCACAACTTCTCAGCAGGCCCGGCCGCACTGCCCACCAGCGTGCTCGCCGAGATCGCCGACGAGATGATGGACTACCGCGGTTGCGGCATGTCCGTGCTCGAGATGAGTCATCGATCTAGTATGTACCAACAGATCATCGACGACGCCGAGGCAACTCTGCGTCGCCTGCTGAGCATCCCCGATAACTACCGCGTCCTGTTTTTGCAGGGCGGCGCCACGCTGCAGTTTGCGGGCATCCCGATGAACCTCATGCGCCGCGGCCGCGCCGGCTACGTCGTGACCGGCAACTTTGCCAACAAGGCATACAAGGAGGCCGCCAAGTACGGCGAGACTGTGTTGCTCGCAAGCTCCGAGGACACCAACTTCGACCGCATTCCCACCATAGCCGACGTCAACGCGCGCATTGCCGCCGAAGCCGCCGGCGACGGGCTCGACTACGTCTACATCTGCCAGAACAACACCATCTTTGGCACCATGTTCCACGAGCTGCCCGATTGCGGCGACGTGCCGCTGGTCGCCGATGTCTCGAGCTGCTTCCTGTCGCAGCCGCTCGACGTTGAGCGCTACGGGCTCATCTATGCCGGCGCTCAGAAAAACGCCGGCGCCGCGGGCGTCACCGTGGTCATCGTGCGCGACGACCTTATCGCCGACGGCCCCGCCTTTGCGCAGACGCCGCAGTACATGGATCTTAAGACCCAGGCCGCCAAGGGTTCCATGCTCAACACGCCCAACACCTTTGGCATCTACGTGTGCGGCAAGGTGTTCCGTTGGGTTGAGCAGACCGGCGGGCTTGCCGCCATGGCCGAGCGCAACTGGGCCAAGGCCAACCTGCTCTACGACCTGCTCGAGAACAGCGAGCTGTTCCACGGCACCACGCAGGCAAACAGCCGCTCCATCGCCAACGTCACGTTCCGCACCGGCGACGCCGAGCTCGACGCCGCCTTTATCGCGGGCGCGGTCGAGCACCAGATCCAAAACGTCAAGGGCCATCGCCTCGTCGGCGGCATGCGCGCCAGCGTATACAACGCCGTCACCATGGAGGACGTGCAGGCGCTGGCCACGTACATGAAGGACTTCGAAGCGCAGCAGAGTTTGAATCCGCGATCTAACTAGCCCGCAACACGCGGGCCGACCAGCCACCTCAAACCACCCTGTTTACATCAAAACCTGCTAAGGAGTTTTTCCATGCGCAAGATTAAGACCATCGACGACATCACCAAAGACGGCAAAGTCGAGTTTGGCGAGGGCTACGAGTTCGTGAGCACCGCCGAGGAGGCCGACGCCATCCTGATGCGCTCGACCGACCTGCACGGCTACGAGCTGCCCGAGGGCATCCGCGCCATCGCCCGCTGCGGCGCCGGCGTCAACAACATTCCCGTCGAGGAATACGCCAAGAAGGGCGTCGTCGTCTTTAACTCCCCCGGTGCCAACAGCAACGCCGTCAAGGAGCTCGTCCTGGGCATGCTGGTGCTTTCGAGCCGCGGCGTAGTGCAGTCGATGAACTGGGTGCGCGACAACGCCGACGACCCCGAAATTCAGGTCGATGCCGAGAAGGCCAAGAAGGCCTTTGTGGGTCGCGAGCTCAAGGGCAAGCGCATCGGCGTCATCGGCCTGGGCAACGTGGGCTCCAAGGTCGCCAACGCCTGCGTCGATCTGGGCATGGACGTCTACGGCTACGATCCGTTCATTTCCGTCGAGCACGCGTGGGTGCTGAGCCGCGAGGTGCAGCGCGTGGGCACGCTCGAGGACCTCTGCCGCGGCTGCGACTACCTCACCGTGCACGTGCCCAGCAAGGCAGACACCATCGGCATGATCAGCACCGAGCAGATTAACCTGCTGGCACCCGACGCTGTGCTCATCAACTACGCACGCGAGACCATCATTGACGAGGACGCCGTTGACGCCGCCCTGCGCGAGGGCAAGCTCAGCTGGTTTAGCTGCGACTTCGCCACGCCCAAAACCGTTAAGATGCCCAACACGTTTATCACCACGCACTCGGGCGCCGGCACCGGCGAGGCCGAGGCGAACTGCGCCGACATGGCCATCAGCGAGCTCAAGGATTACCTGGAAAACGGTAACATCGCGCACAGCGTCAACTACCCCGCCTGCAGCATGGGCAAGGCGCGCGCCGCAAGCCGCATTGCCTGCCTGCATGCCAACGTGCCCAACATGATCGGCCAGATCACGGCCATTCTCGCCAAGGACAACGCCAACGTGCAGCGCATGACCAACGAGTCCGCTGGCGAGAACGCCTACACTATGTTCGACACCGACGAACACCTGGACAGCAGCACCATCGAGGCTCTCAAGCAGATTCCGTCGATGTATCGCGTGCGTGTGATCAAATAGCGCCGGTGCCAAGCCTGCCAGGCAGGCCATGAAGCCCATTCGGCCCCCGTTTTCACGAAACGGGGGCCGATTTTGTTGCTCCGGACGACTTTAAAATGATACCCAGAACAAGTTTTTTCAGATAATCGATAGTGAGGCTCAAGTCGCTAAGCACACCCGCTTTGATAAACAGCTTTATCAGGGACTTTAGTAGGTAAAAATCGATCTCTATGTGCCGAATGTAAGTTGACTGTCCATTTTCCGAAACAACTTATTCTAGATAGCATTTTTAAGGCCCCTCCAAGGCGAAATATAAGTCTTTTTGTGACCAAAACTCTAGTCCGCGCGACCGTTTTCCACCCTCGCGGCTACATTCCTGCCCAATCGATAAAAATCTCCTCACGAAGCCGCCGTTCGAGCTCCTGCTGTCGCGGCGTCTTGTCTTTCAGCGGCACATCGAGATAGGCCATGATGAGCTCCATCACCACGCGGAAGGCATCGAAGTCGGCCAGCTGACCATAGGTCATCAGAACGACGGGATATCCCATGGCTTGCAAGGCCGTCGTTCGATCGGAGTCCGAGATCTTGGATTCAATGGATCCGTGAATGGCTTTACCTTGGCATTCAACCAGACACTCTCGACTGCCGTCCTTATTTGCCAGCAGGATATCGGCATAGCGCCTATCAAGCCCCGAAATCAGGCGGGCGCTGCGCGTCATACGAATCTCAACGTTATTGGTAAGGCGCAGCCCTTCGCCGCCGCGCAACCTCGTAAGGCCAAACAGCATCGAAGCCTGGACCTCAAGCGGCGATGCCGCCACCCCCGTAATGCATTTCGCGGCATGTGTGAACGATTTAGCACCGCGGAGCCCCGGGATCTTATCGACGTACTCTGCAAGTTCAGAGAACTCGATCAAGGGCGGTCGTTTCCACAGGTCCGTTGGATTCCCCGAGACATCCTTTACATTTTCCCAACCCAACCGTGCGTCACCCCACCGGTCCCCATATGCCTGCACAAGTGCCGACTTTACCTGAGGCGCAATCTTGCACACGGCAAAGGTGCCGCACATCTCATACATGCACATGATTAAACGCTCGTTTGAGACCGAGGAAGCCAGGGTCAGCAGGGTAAAGAGCGGGGACGCGACATCGAGGCCAAACTCTGTCTGTCGCATGGAATCAAACGGCCTCTCCCCGTTCCAAACATGCCTGACAATGCGATCGCCCTTACGTCCGCAGCTGCCCTGCGCCAACACGTGTAACGGGGTGCCCAGGAAATGCGTGACGAGCGGATGCTCACATAGGTGCTCCCTGCGCGGATCGTCCGCAGAATCGGGCAGGTCCGGCATTATTGCCAAGACCTGTGGAGGTATCCGGTGATACCGAAAGGCAGATATGTCGCACAGTATGTCGTCCATGAAGGGTACGTACCCACTGCGTCGTTTGCAAACCCGCTTGGACGGCAAACGCGCTGGCTTGGCCTGCGAACGGTAAATGCTGCTGCGCGCGCGTCGCAGATCTCTCGGGAGGCTTACAATTGGTTTGGAAAGCAGACTGATTGTGAGGTTGCATATGGTTGATGAGGACTTTGCCTGGCGGCTTGCGCAGGACCTTGTGAAGATTGACAGCTCGGACCCCGGCGCATATGAGGATGAAATTGAGCGCTTCATTAAGAGGCTCATTGAGCAGCAGCTGGCACAACTTGATAGTTCTGCGCTCGATGCCGTGCAGATTGAGGAGCTCGAAGTGCTGCCCGGGCGCCGCAACCTTAAAGTCACCGTGCCGGGCCAAAGCGACGAGCCGCGGCTGGTCTATATCTGCCACATGGATACCGTCACCTTGGGCGATGGCTGGGACGCAGACATCGCACCGCTTGGGGCGGTTGTGCGCGACGATAAACTCCATGGCCGCGGTGCCTGCGATATGAAGGGTGGCCTGGCCTGCGCCATTGCCGCACTGGTCCATACGCTCGAGCGCGTGGCGGCGGATGGCGCGCTGCCACGCCGCGGCTTTTCGCTCATCTGCTCGGTCGACGAGGAAGACTTTATGCGCGGCTCCGAGGCGGCCATCAATGCCGGCTGGGTCGGCTCGCGCGAATGGGTGCTGGACACCGAGCCCACCGACGGGCAGATCC